>JASFLD010000089.1:0-10787 GCA_050118275.1 Gemmatimonadales bacterium | reverse complement strand
CTGTCGGACGACGCTCCATCGTTCATGACAGTCCCGCTGCTATGAGCGACATGTCAGAGAAGGCCACGGCTATCTCATCAGTTGAGCCAGTTCATGAAATACTTCCACCGACCGGACTACCCCCACGAGTTTCCGATTCTCGAGCACTGGAATGAGGGTCACATCCAAAGCGACCATTTCCTGGACCGCTTTCATTACGTGATCGTCGGCGTCGAGAATCGCCTCAATCGGACGCATCACGTCGCTCACGGGCCTGTTCGCCTGATCCCTGATCCCTCCCACCACTCGGTCGTAGGAAAGCTCCGCCAGATTGGGATCGATCGCTATGTCGAACAGTTTCTTCCTATACTCCAGGGGTTTGCTCAGTAAGAACTTGGGCTCCAAGCCCCGCATGATGTCCCGGCGTCTGACCGTTCCGACCAGCACGTTGATCTCGTCGAACACCAGTAGGACGCGAGGCAGGGACTTGCGCAGTTCGACCTCTAGCTGCGCTTTCTCGATCTTCACAATCGCTTCTCGCAGAGTGGCATTGTCCCGCACCGACGGGTACTTATCCACGGGAATCATGACTTCCTTGACGCTTTTCATGAGTTCCACGCTCGCTACCACCCCTTCTTGCGCATGATGTCGGAAATCCTGTCCGCTATGCGTTTGTCGAGCAGCGAGGACTTCTTCGTTGCCGCCTCTTCGATCTTGAGCACAAGCATCTCGATGTCGGCCGGTTTCTCCAAGAAATCGAGAGCCCCCAGCTTCATCGCCTCGACGGCCTGGCTCAAGGTCGCACGCCCCGTGAGCAAGATCACCTGAAGGTCAGGGTTGATCCGCAGCAGCGCTTGAAGAGTCTGGATGCCGTCCATCCCGGGCATGGCCATGTCCAAGAGGATCGCATCGAACGGCCGCTTCTCCGCCTTTTCCACCGCCGTTTGGCCGTTTGCCGCCGTGTCCACCGCAAGGCCACGCGCCTCGAGCCGCTCTGCCAGGACCGCGACGAAATCTTCCTCGTCGTCGACGAGCAAGACCGTGCTCTCACGACTCATTCTTGTTTCTCCTCCCGATCACCGGCGGCAAGCAAGGCCCGGACCAGATCGCTGATCTTTACGGGTTTCATCAAGTAGTCGAAAGCGCCGAGCTCTTTCCCCTTCTTGGCGTCTTCTTCGGAGCCCCAGCCGGTCAGCAAGATCACCTTCAAGTCCGGCCGCTCCTCCTTGATCCTCCGGATGACCTCGAGCCCACCGAGTCCAGGCATCTTCAGATCGAGCAGGACCACGTCGAAGGGCGTCTCCGCCAGCAGCGAGAGAGCCTCCGCGCCTGTAGTCACGCCACTGGCCGCGAACCCCCGCAGGTTCAGACGCTCTTCCAAGGCGCTCACCAGTTCCGCTTCGTCGTCAACGATAAGAACACGTAAGGGGTCCATAAGCCGCTCCTAGGCGTTCCTGCGACGTATCGGCAGCGTGATGGTGAAGCACGTGCCCTCGCCCACTTCGCTCTCGACGGCGACCTGCCCACCCAGCTTCTGTACGATCCCGTAGGTAATCGAAAGGCCGAGGCCCGTCCCGGCACCTTTCTTGGTCGTGAAGAAGGGATCGAAGATGTGACTCAGGTGCTCCTCCGGAATGCCGACGCCATCGTCAGCGATACGCACCGCCACGGCCTCGTCTCCAACCGGCTCGATCCCTATCTCGATTCGGCCACCATCCTCGACGGCGGCGAAGGCATTGTTGATGATGTTCAGAAACACCTGCTGCAGCTGTCCCCGGTCACTGACAATGCGAGGCGGTGTCTCGGAATACTTGAATTCGATCTGGACGTCTCGGTAACTCGCTTCCTTGCCCAGGAACTCCAGCACCTCTTTTAACAAGACGTCCAGATCGATGGTCTCCCACTGAACCTCCATGTGTCGCGCGAAACCCAAGAGTCGGTGGGTGATTCCGCCACAACGATCCGCCGCGTTGCTGACCGCGTCGACCAGCTGGATCATCTTGTCCTTCGGGGGCAATCCATCGTGAAGCGTGATCAGATCTCTGAGCAGTCCCGCATTCTGTGTGATGATCGAAAGCGGATTGTTGATCTCGTGGGCCACACCGGCACCCAAACGACCGATCGCGGCCATCTTGTTGGTGTACTCCATCTTGTGGTAGAGCGCCGCCCGCTTCGCATCGGTCTCGCGAAGGCGTTTGACGACGTAGACCGAGCCCCAGACCACAACCGCCAGGATCAACGTGATACTGATCGCCGGGAACGCCAACAAGTCGCGGCGCAGCGGCAGCCATCCCGCGTGCAACGCGATTCGTGGACTCAAAGCCACCAGTGTGAAAGGTGACCGCTCGATCTGCGCGTAACAGACGACCACCTGCTCGCCGTCTTCGTCTTCCACTTCGAGTAGTGTCGGCTCAGAACTCGGGGGAAGCGGCGGCAAGGGGGTGCTCTCGAGCGGTTCACCGTAAAGCTGCGAGGATGTCTGCAAGACGCCCTCGCGGTTGAGGATGAATGCATCGCTGAACGGCAGAAGCCCCAGCGAATGACAGCGGCGACAAACCGGATCCTGTTCTGGACTGCGGGCGGTACGTGCACGCACCAACCAGTGAAAAGCATCGGTATCGATCGTGGCACGTATCACGTACGGACGCCCAGCCGCCTCATGGTGCTGAACGGCAATTACGCTGTGTGGGAAGTTCCGATACCCCAGAAATACGTCGCTCACGTATACCCCGCGGGCGCTCACCTCTCGGAACCACTGGTCATTCGCGTAGCTGACGGCTTGGAGTCCGTCTGGCCCCGCATAGCCGACCAGCGAGCCCCTCTCGTCTATGAGGCCGAGGTCGATCACTCCACCAAATGTGTGATTGAAGTTGGCCAACAACGATGTCAGTTTGCCCGCCTGGCGAAGCTCGTCGAACGAATTCTCACGGCTCGCCATCGCCAACGCGGACAGTCGCTCGGAAAGGAAGGACTCCATGGACATCTTTCCGGCCGCGACAAAGCGAAACATCGGGCGAGTCAGCTCGGCACGGATCACTTCTTGATACTGATGGTAGGTGATGGCGGACATGACGAGCAGCGGAGCGACAGCGACGGCTGAGACCGATGCCGCCGCGATGACGACCATCTTCCGGTAGCGCCGCTGGGAGATCAGACGATCCTGTTCGTCCTCCGTACCGCCTATCTTCGTGACTCTTTCCGTCATAGCCGCAACCCCGTCAGCCGAGAACCGTCAGCACACGCCGTCGACAGGCACGCTATTGCTCAAGGTCTCCCGGGTCAGTCAACCCCCTTCTTGCCCTTTGCGGCCCGCGCTCCTGACGACTTCCATCAGCTGGTTGATGTCGACAGGCTTTCGCAGGTAGTCGAAGGCACCCAAACGCCGGGCCTCCGCCTCATCCTCATCCGAGCCGTGTCCGGTCATGATGATCACTTCCAAGTCCGGGTAAAGCTGCTTGACCCGCCGAAGTACCTCCATCCCGTCGATGCCCGGCATGCGGAGATCGAGCACCATGACATCGGGCAGATCCTCTTCCAACATCTGCAGAGCCTGCTCCCCGTCCAGTGCCACCTCGCTGCCGACTTCGCGCATCTCCATTCGCTCGGCCATGGTCCGGACGAAGTCCTCTTCGTCATCGACGAAGAGTACATTGAGCGTCTCCGTCGACGCCTCACGTTCGCCGGCATCGGCCTCGTCAATCTTCCCGGAATTGAAGGCCGGCTCGCTCATGGCTTCCCTGGCCATGTCGGCCGCCCCCGCTTCGGCGAAGGCTGCCGCCGCCATGCTCCGGTCGAAGTCCTGCTGTGATTCCTTGAGAAAGTCGGCGGCGGCTTTCAAGCTCTTTTTCCAGGCAGACCTGACCGTGTTCAGCAGTTCGCCCGTATCCGCCGGCTTCTGCAGATATTCGAATGCGCCCAGCCGGCGGGCTTCCTTCTCCTCCTGGTCCGAACCATGTCCGGTGAGGATGATCACCTCAATCTGCGGATGCGTCTTCTTGACCCGCTCGAGCACTTCCATGCCGTCGATGCCCGGCATGCGGAGATCCAATACCATCACATCGGGGGGCTCGTCCTCGAGCATCCGCAGAGCTTCCTCGCCGCTCAACGCCACACGGCTCCCGACATCCCGCATCTCCATGCGTTCGGCTAACGTTTTCACGTAGGCTTCTTCGTCATCGACGAGGAGCACTTTGATCTTGCTCATCACAGCCTCCCTCGCGTCACCCCGGCAGGGTGAGCCGGAAACCCAGAGCCGCATCAACCTTGTCGAGCGAGGCCCCCAACTCGGCCAGCACCGTCGTCAGCTGGCTCCAAGCGCCAAGCTCGCTCGGCTCGAGGGGTATCTCCTTCCCAGCCGCCTCGCCCTTGAACTCAACCGCCACACGGTCTCCCTGTCGAACCGGCTGCACGTTCAGCGTGCCGCCTTCCGGCAACTGTTCCAGACAGCACTCGACCGCCGCATAGATCCCCATCTGCAACCGCAGCAGATTCACGACGACAGTCAGACCCCCCTGCCCCGGCTCCGCCCGCACCTGATGCCTTCCCTTTCTGGCCATACGCTGGCAGAGAAACCCGATCTGCTGCACCAGCTCATCGAGGTCGACCTCGTCTTCGGCATGATCCAGGCTGTGTGCGAATCGATTCAGACCGGTGAGCAGGTCCGAGCCACGCTTGACCTGAGTTTCGATGCGGCCGACCGCCCGCATCAGCTTTTCGGACTTCGGTAGCCCGCGCAACTCGGGTGAACTGACGATGTCCGCGATCAGGCCTGCGGACTCATTGACTATGGCGAGGACGTTGCGGAGCTCGTGCGTGGCGCCCGCGGTAATCTGGCCGATGAACGCCGCTTCCCGGTTCTCAGGCGTGCTCATGGTTCCTGGTCAAGTGTGGCCCCGCGTCAGCGCTCGAACGCGACCAAAACCGCGAGGCGCTTTCCCGGTTGGTCTTGCACGAGACATGCGGCAACCGCAAGATATCATCTCGATTGACTTTTCTCCAGCAATCACGCATCGCGAACCCCACCCGGCTTGACAGCGGCCGCCGCCGGGCTACACTGGCACCAGCGTGCGAGAAGGAGCCAATCGTGCCGATTATCACGATTTCCCGAGGAACCCTGAGCGGTGGCCGCCAGACGGCGGAATGCCTCGCCGAAATGCTCGGGTATCCCTCCGTCGGCCGCGAGATCCTCCAAGAGGCCGCCGAGAAACTGGGCGTATCCGCGGAGGATCTGAGTGAAACGCTCGAGGCCCCACCCTCCCTATTTGCCCGCCTGACCGAGGAGCGAAAGAAGTACTTGCTCGCTGTACAGACCGCCCTGGCCGAGTACAGTGTCACCGGCGACCTAGTCTACCACGGCCTGGCCGGGCAATTCTTGCTCCGGGAGCTTCCAGGTGTGTTGGCCGTGCGACTGATCGCCCCGCTCGAGATGCGGATCGAAGCGTTGATGTCCGCACATCATCGAATGAGTCGCAAGGCCGCCGAGGAGTTCATCCAGAACGTGGACGACGAACGTCGCCGGTGGGTCAGACTGATGTACGGCGCCGATGTCGAGGATGCATCGCTCTATGATCTAACGGTCAACCTGGAGTCCATCTCGCTCGAGACGGCTTGTGTGCTCATCGCGGAAGCGGCGATACAGCCGCAGTACCAGGTGACCGCCGAGGTCAAGCGCAGGCTGTCGGACTTCGCTAAGGAATGTCGCGAACGCCTTCTCCAAGCGGGAGGAGGCTGAGTCGTGGCGATCATAACGATCTGTCGAGGAACGAAGAGCGGTGGTCAGGCGATGGCGGAATGTCTCGCCGAGCAGCTCGAGTATCCCATCGTCGCCCGGGAAGTCCTTCGGCATGCAGCGGACGATCTCGACGTGTCGGAAGAGAGCCTCAGCCGAGAGTGGCAGCGAGCACCGAGGCTGTGGAAGCGTCAATCGGCGGAACGACGCCTCTACATCACAGCGGTTCAGGCAGCTCTCGCGGAGTACGTGGCGGCTGGAGACCTGGTCTATCACGGACGAGCGGGTCAGTTGCTATTGGCGGGGCTACCCGGCGTGCTCCGTGTTCGGTTGATCGCACCCCTCAGCAGACGAGTCCAAACGCTCACAGAGACCGAGGGGATGAACGCGACCGAGGCCGAGCAATACATACGCCATGTCGACGCGGTTCGAGAACGGTGGGTCAAGATGATGTATGGCAAAGACGTAGACGACCCCTTGCTGTACAACATGGTGATCAACCTGAAGACGCTAACCGTGTCGGGCGCCTGCGCCATGGTGACAAAGACTGCCGAACAGCCGGACTTCGCGATCACGCATGCAGTGAGAGCGAGACTGCTTGATTTCCGCCTCGCTTGTCGGGTCAAACTGGCACTGGCGAAGAAGCGTCGCACGCGAGCACTCGATCTCCAAATCGAGGCGCACGGGGGAGAAATCGATGTATTCGGCACCGCTCCCGCCCTCAAGTCCGGAAACATGGGGGAACAGATCGTGCAGACGGCACGATCGGTAGAGGGTGTGGAGGAGGTTCGCCTTAGACTCGAGTGGTTCGACCCGTATCCCTAGTTGTCGGTCTATTGCCGGGATGAGGGTCGAGGAGAAAAGGGTGAGCATGCCAAGAGCGCGAAGGCGCGTGGGTGCGTTTGCGGGTGGACCCGGTCGATCGCCACGGATTCATGCGACCTATCTAGATCTACGTCCGGCGGGACGACCGACAACTCGGGCCAAGACTCTCCTCCCACTACTACTGTGTGTCGTGCTGCTGATTCATCCGTCGTGGGTTCAGGCGGCCGACTTGACGGCGCCTGGAATCGACGTTGGCGCGACCGCGTGGTGGGTTTGGCCTTTCGTGCTGTTCGCGATGACCTTTGTGATGGGAATCCTGGCGGCTCTGGGTGGCGTCGGCGGCGGCGTTCTCTTCGTCCCGATCGTCAGCGGTTTCTTTCCGTTCCACCTCGACTTCGTGCGCGGCTGTGGCTTGCTGGTGGCGCTGGCCGGGGCGCTCGCGGCCGGGCCAGGGTTCTTGAAGATGAACCTTGCCAGTCTACGCCTGGCGATTCCCGTGGCGGTGATCGCCTCGAGTTGTGCGATAGTCGGAGCGATGATCGGACTCGCCCTGCCGACGAACATCATCCAGACCGCGTTGGGAGCCACCATCCTGGGGATCGTCGCTCTCATGATAGCGGCGAGAAAGTCGGTGTATCCCGATGTGGCCGAAGCCGACCGTCTCTCCTCGGCCTTGCGAATCTGCGGAGTCTACAATGAGGCGAGCATGGGCCAGACGATCAACTGGCAAGTGCACAGGACCATCCCCGGTCTGCTCCTGTTCATCGCCATCGGCGTGATGGCGGGTATGTTCGGGCTGGGGGCGGGCTGGGCCAACGTTCCGGTTCTCAACCTCGTCATGGGCGCGCCGCTGAAGGTCAGCGTGGCGACCAGCAAGTTCCTACTGTCGATCACGGACACGTCCGCTGCCTGGATCTACGTGAACAAAGGCGCGGTGATTCCCATGATGGTCGTGCCGTCACTTGTCGGCATCATGCTGGGCTCTTTCATCGGCGTACGGATTCTACGGGTCGCGAGACCGGGATTCGTCCGCTGGATGGTTATCGGGCTACTCCTGTTCGCAGGGGCCAAAGCGATAACCAAAGGATTGGGGCTGCCGTTCATCGTGTAGCCGGCGTGAGGAACCATGAAAAAGAGCGGCGAGTTGATCGAATGCCCACCGGCCGACGAGGAGCAACTCCTCTACGCCAACATCCTCCAGATCGGAATGTACATTGGCCTCGCACTTCTGCTTGTGACTTTCGGCCTCTACGTTTCGGGCGTTCGGTCACCCGCCATACCCGTGGAGCGACTTCCCGACTATTGGACGATGAGCGTGGATGACTACCTGGAGGCCACAAACCGGGACCATCTGCACCACCCGCATCCCGTATCGGGTTGGGGTTGGCTGGAAATGCTCGGAAAAGGAGACTATCTCAACTTCGCGGGCATCACCCTGCTCTCGGGCGTCACAATCGTCTGCTTCATCGGGATAGTACCCACGCTGATCAGGAAACGGGACATGCCCTACGTGATCATGGCCGTGCTCGAAGTCGCTATTCTGACGCTGGCGGCGAGTGGGGTCCTGGCCGTCGGACACTGAGCCAACCACAAGCAGGCGCCGCGTGAGTCGCGACACATCAGAAAGTCCCCGCTATTTGCCGGTGGGGCTCGACCTCCAGGGGAAGGAGTGCCTCGTGATCGGAGGTGGGAGCGTCGGGACGCGCAAGGCGGCCACTCTGGCTCACGTTGGAGCGATCGTGACGGTGGTCTCGCCCGCCGTCACGGAGGAACTCAAAGAGCTCATTGTGGCAAAGCGTGTGCGATGGCTGCGAGAGACGTTCCGCCGAGAACACTTGTTTGGGATATTTCTAGCTGTCGCGGCGACGGACGACGACGCTCTGAACGCCGACGTGGTCGAGACCGCCGTGCGACGCGGTACGCTGGCGTGCGATGCCTCTTCGGCGCAGCGCTCGCAATTGATCTTCGGTGCTTTGCTGGAAAGCGACGATGTAACGATCGGCGTATTCACAGGGGGTCGCGATCCATCGCGGGCCCGTCGCGTGCGTGACCGGATAGCGGGGCTGTTGGGCGAGCGGTGGAAATCGGAGCGGGAAAGGTAATGGTTCTGCTGGGTTTGCGCGCGTTGCGACAGGCCGCCCCAGCCTGAGGCGATCCAACCCAAGCCACCGGCGGTTCTGGCGGCAGAATCGGCCTTGAGAACGGTCTCGAAATTGCTACTTGCGCAGAGGGAAGCGCGTTGCCATCTTAAATCGTGACAAAAATCTCGGATTGATGCCCCAATCGTGACTTTTTTCGCACAAACGTCGGCAAGAGGACTCATGTGGCGTCCTGGCAGAGATCCGAAAATCTCAGCAGTAATCGCAGGAAGCCCACCCGTCGCCGCGGGGATATTCGTCCCGGCCGCGAGACACACCCCCGCGACCTTGGAGCACCGTTCAGAAGAGCTGTCCGACCACGTCCCACACGAGCAGGAGGAGCGGAAATGCCGAGTTACGTGATCGCGGACAAGTGTGATGGCTGCAAGGCGCTCGATAAGACCGCCTGCCAGTACATCTGTCCGAACGACCTCATGGTCTTGAACAAGGAGACCATGAAAGCCTTCAACCAGGATCCACAGATGTGCTGGGAGTGCTATAGCTGCGTGAAGATCTGCCCAACCCAGGCGATCGAGGTGCGCGGCTACGCTGACTTCATCCCACTGGGCGCCAGCGTCACGGCGATGCGCAGCAGCGAGGACATCATGTGGACGCTGCAGTTCCGCAGCAAGGAGATCAGGCCGAAGCGATTCAAGTTCCCGATCCGCAGAGGCGTCGAGGAGGGTAGAGCGCAGCCCTTCGATCACTATCCCACCGGCGATGACGATCTGAAGAGCTCGACGCTGATGTGTGAGCCGGCCGGCCTGAATACCGAGCGGGGTCCGGTGAAGATGGACAACGTCATGACCCTCTAGTCGGAGACACTGACGTCCACAGATGACGATCACTAAGGAGACGAGTAAAAATGCCGGATTTCGAGACCGTAACGGTTGATACCGACCTGCTCATCTGCGGCGGCGGCATGGCCGCTTGCGGCGCGGCGGTCGAAGCGTCCTACTGGGCGAAGAAGCACGGATTGAAGGTCACCCTGGTCGATAAGGCGGCCATGGACCGTTCGGGTGCGGTCGCCATGGGTCTTTCGGCCATCAACCAGTACGTCGACTTGAACAGCGGCAACAATACGCTGAAGGACTACGTCGACTACGTTCGCAACGACCTCATGGGCATCACCCGCGAGGACCTCGTGGCCAGCATCGCTCGCCATGTGGACTCGACGGTGCACTTGTTCGAGAAGTGGGGTCTACCCATCTGGAAGGACCAGGAGGGTAACTACGTTCACGAAGGCCGCTGGCAACTGATGATCAACGGCGAATCCTACAAGGTCATCGTCGCCGAGGCCGCGAAGAATGCCCTGGCGGAGGCCGGTGGCGAGTACTTCGAGCGCGTATTCATCACGCACCCGTTGGTTGACGGCGATAAGTGCGTGGGCGCGATCGGCTTCAGCGTGCGAGAGAACAAGCTATACGTGTTCAAGGCGAAGGCTACGCTGGTCGCCATGGGCGGTGCGGTTCACGTGTTCAAGCCGCGTTCCACCGGCGAAGGCTTCGGCCGCTCGTGGTATCCGCCGTTCAACTCAGGCGCCAGCGCCTTCTTCACCATCTTCGGCGGCGCCGAGATGACTTGTCAGGAAGTGCGCTTCATTCCCGTACGCTTCAAGGACGCGTACGGTCCGGTGGGCGCCTGGTTTCTGCTCTTCAAGTCGATCGCGACGAACGCTGAGGGCGGAAACTACATGCAGGACAACGCCGCCGAGCTGGACAAGTGGGAGCCGTACGGCAAGGTCAAGCCGCGTCCGGCGAACATCCGCAACTGGCTGATGATGCTGGATGTGATGGATGGCAAGAGCCCCATCTACATGCAGACCGCCGACGCGATCAAGAAGATCGCCGAACAGGCGCCCGACGAGAAGTCGGCGAAGAAGAAGCTGAAGGAACTAGAGGCCGAGGCCTGGGAGGACTTCCTCGACATGACGATTTCGCAGGCGATCCTCTGGGCCGCCACGAACGTCGAACCCGAAAAGAAGCCATCCGAGATCATGGCCTGTGACCCGTACTTCATCGGCTCGCACTCGGGCGCATCCGGCGCCTGGGTCTCCGGTCCGGAAGACCTCCAGACCGCCGACACGAAGAACGACTACTTCTGGGGTTACCCGCACA
>JASFLD010000088.1:0-10813 GCA_050118275.1 Gemmatimonadales bacterium | reverse complement strand
CTGCGTTGGCCGGGTGGGGCCGAGACTTGGCAGCAGGCGGTCCGCTGCTCACATCTCCGACAGGGCCGTCGCCAGACCGTGCAGCGACTCGAGTCGCGCGTCGGCTCGCTCCAGCGCCTCGTCGTCGGATGGAGTGTATCCGCTCGGGACGGCGACGACCTTTGCCCCGGCGTCCTTGCCGGCGAGGATGCCAGCGACAGAATCCTCCACCACCACCGTGGTCGCCGGGGTGAGATCCATGCGTCTCATGATCTCTATATAGATGTCTGGCGCCGGCTTGCCACGCGCGCACACGTCACTGGATAAGACCTCCTCGAAACAACGCTGCCAGCCGGCGCCCGCGAGTGCCGCGTCGATCAGCAGTCGGGGCGAACCCGAGGCCAGTCCGACCCGGTAACGATCGACGCAATAGTCCAGGGCGTCACGCGCTCCGGGAAGCAGTGGGACATCACCACTCTGGTAGGCTTCCGCCATCATGCCGACGATGGTGTGCAGCACTTCTCCGCGTGCCATGGCGCCTTCCAGCTTGTCGGTGACGTAGTCGACCCAAGTCGCCGTACTGACGCCCATCAGGCGCTCCTGGTCGGCGTCACTCCAGCGCTTCCCATAGCGTGCCAGCAATTCGCGCCGCGCAGCGAACCACACGGGCTCGCTGTCGACGAGTAAGCCGTCCATGTCGAAGATCACTGCCTGAATCACGCGCCAGTTCCTCCCCTAGTCCCCTCGACGATTACACCGCATCATACTGCACCGGGACACGACAGCGCGCCACCCGAGTCGGCGGTGGCGCCGGAGGCCACGACAATGGGGGGCCGCCAAGTGACTTCTTCTCCTGCGGGGTTCGCCATCGGCGTCGACTTCGGCACGAACAGCGTTCGGGCCCTCGTCGTCGACGTCGCCGACGGATCCGAGGTCGCGACGCACGTCAGCGAGTATCCCAGCGGCGAGGCGGGCGTTCTGCTCAGTCGCGACGATCCGAACCTGGCGCGCCAGAACCCCGCCGACTACATCGACGGCTTCTATTCGTCCGTCAAGAGCGCCGTCGACGCGGCGAAGCGGAAACGGGGCTTCAGAGCCGATCGCGTCATCGGTATCGGCATCGACACCACGGGCTCGACGCCGATACCGGTCGATCGCGACGGGATGCCGCTGGCTCTGCACGCGGGTTTCCAGAACGAGCTCGCCGCTCACGCCTGGCTGTGGAAGGACCACACGTCACACGCCGAGGCGGCGGAGATCACCGCCAAGGCGGCCAGCCAGGGAGAGGGTTATCTAGCCAAGTGCGGTGGGGTCTACTCCAGCGAGTGGTACTGGTCCAAGATCCTGCACTGCAAGCGGAGCGCTCCGCAGGTATCCGCGGCGGCCTACGGCTGGGTCGAGCTGGCCGACTTCATCCCCGCCTTCATCACGGGGAACACCGATCCTCACAGGCTGGCCCGCGGCATCTGCGCGGCCGGCCACAAGGCGATGTACCACGATGACTGGGGTGGCCTGCCATCGGAGGAGTTCCTTGCCTCGCTGGATCCCGACCTGGCCGGGCTCAGGCGACGCTACGCGATGCCGGCGGTCCCGGCGGACCGCAAGGCCGGCGGACTGAGCGCCGAAGTGGCGCAACGGGTCGGTCTGCCGGCTGGAGTCGCGGTGGCCGTCGGTGCGTTCGACGCCCACATGGGAGCCGTGGGCGCCGGTATCGAGCCGGGAACGCTGGTGAAGATCATCGGCACCAGCACCTGCGACATGATGGTCGCGCCCATGGACGAACCGCTTCAGGATATCCCTGGACTTTGCGGAATCGTCCCGGGCTCCGTGATCCCGGGCATGTACGGGCTGGAGGCGGGCCAGTCGGCCGTCGGCGACATCTTCAACTGGTTCGCGAGCTACCTGGCGCCGGGGTCATACACCGCCGAGGGCGACCCACACACAAACTTGTCGCGCGCGGCGGAAGAGATCCGGCCCGGGGCGAGTGGGCTGCTGGCGCTGGATTGGAACAACGGCAACCGAACGGTCCTGGTGGATCCGAGACTGACGGGCCTGCTGGTGGGTCAGACGCTCAGCACATCGGCGCCGGAGATCTACCGCGCGCTGGTGGAGGCCACCGCGTTCGGGGCGCTAACCATCATCAACCGGTTGGAGGAATACGGTGTTCCCGTCCGGGACGTCGTGAACTGCGGCGGAATAGCGGAGAAGAATCCGTTCGTCATGCAGATCTACGCCGACGTGTGCAACCGCCCGATGAAGATCAGCCAATCGGCCCAGACCTGCGCGTTGGGAGCCGCGATCTTCGGCGCGGTCGCCGGCGGTGCCTACGGCAGTGTCGAGGCCGCGCAGCGCGCCATGGTCCGGCCGCCGAGCACGATCTATCGGTCCCGAGAGGCCGCCGCAGTCGTCTACGCCGAGCTGTACGAGCTCTACAAGCAGTTGCACGACACGTTCGGTACCGCCGATCATGCACAGGGGTTGGGACACGTGATGAAATCGCTGATCACGATTCGCGATCGGACTCGGAAGGTCTAGCCGATGCTAGGAGATCTCAAGCGAGACGTGTGTCGTGCCAATCGCGCCCTGGTGGAACAAGGCCTCGTGCGGCTCACCTTCGGAAACGTCAGCGGCATCGATCCGAAGCGACAACACATAGTGATCAAGCCCAGCGGCGTCCCCTATGCCGAGCTCGAGCCGGAGCGGATGGTGGTCGTCGACATGTCCGGCAAGGTCATCGAAGGTGACCTGCGGCCATCGACCGACACGCCGACCCACCTGCTGCTCTATCGGCACTACGAGACGATCGGTGGCGTCACGCACGTGCACAGCCGGTACGCCACCATGTTCGCGCAAGCGCGTCGTGAGATCCCCTGCCTCGGCACCACCCACGCCGATCACTTCCACGGCCCGGTGCCGGTCACCCGCCCACTCAGTGAGGCCGAGGCGGAAGAGGCCTACGAGGCCAACACGGCGCGCGTGATCGTGGAGCGGTTCGCCAAGCTCGACCCCTCGGCGATGCCGGCCGTGCTGGTGGCGGGGCACGGGCCGTTCTCCTGGGGCAGAGATGCGGCCGAGTCGGTGGAGAACGCGGTCGCGCTGGAAGCCATTGCCGAGATGGCGTTCGGCACTCGATTGATCGACGCGCACGCGCCCGACCTGGAGCCGCACGTGCTCCGCAAACATCACGAGCGCAAGCACGGCAAGAACGCGTACTACGGACAGGACGGGACCGACAGATGATCGATCTCAGCCGATACGAAGTGTGGTTTGTCACCGGCAGTCAGCATCTGTACGGCGACGAGACCCTGGGACAGGTCGCCGACAACTCGCGCCGGATCGCCGAATCGCTCGATAGTGCGGAGTCGATACCGGTCAAGGTGATCGCACAGCCGGTCCTTACGACCCCCGATGCCATCCGCCAAGTGCTCACGGCCGCAAACGCCGCCGCGGACTGCGTCGGCTTGATCCTGTGGATGCACACCTTCTCTCCGGCCAAGATGTGGATCGGGGGACTGAACGCGCTGCGCAAGCCGTTCGTCCATCTGCACACTCAGTTCAATCGCGACATCCCGTGGTCGACCATCGACATGGACTTCATGAACCTCAACCAGTCGGCGCACGGCGATCGCGAGTTTGGCTATCTCTGCACGCGGATGGGGTTGGCGCGGAAAGTGGTCGTGGGACACTGGCAGGACCCGGAGGTAGTGGACGAGCTTGCCGTTTGGAGCCGCGCCGCCTGCGCGTGGCGCGACGCCCAGGGGGCCAAGATCGCCCGCTTCGGCGACAACATGCGCGATGTGGCGGTGACCGAAGGTGACAAAGTCGAGGCCGAGATGCGATTCGGCTCCTCGGTCAGCGGCTACGGTTTGGGCGACCTGGCGGTCTACGTAGACGGCGTGGCTGATGCATCCGTCGATGTGCTGGCTAAGGAGTACGACCAGAATTATGACGTCGCCGCATCGCTCCGGCCGTCGGGCGCTCGGCGCGCGTCGCTCGTCGATGCGGCGCGTATCGAGCTGGGTCTGCGCGCCTTCCTCGAGGACGGCGGCTTCAAGGCGTTCACCGACACGTTCGAGAATCTACACGGACTGCGCCAACTACCGGGGATCGCCGTACAGCGGCTGTTGGCGCACGGCTACGGGTTCGGCGCCGAGGGGGACTGGAAGACCGCGGCCCTGGTGAGAGCGATGAAGGTGATGGGGGCCGGTCGCGCCGGCGGGACATCGTTCATGGAGGACTACACCTACCACCTCGATCCGGACGGTATGAAGGTGTTGGGAGCCCACATGCTGGAGATCTGCCCCTCGATCGCCGACGCGCGACCGTCGCTCGAGATCCACCCGCTTTCCATCGGCGGCAAGGAAGACCCCGTGCGGCTGGTGTTCGACGCTCGGACCGGGCCGGCGGTGAACGCGACGCTGATCGACATGGGAGATCGCTTCCGCATGGTGGCGAACGAGGTCGATGTCGTTCCGCCCGACGAGCCGTTGCCGCGCCTGCCGGTCGCCAGGGCGGTGTGGCGGCCGCGGCCCGACTTGAAGACGGCAGCGGCCGCCTGGATCCTGGCCGGCGGCGCTCACCACACCGGCTTCAGTCAGGCGCTCGGCGTCGCCCACCTCAGGGACTTCGCCGAGATCGCCGGCGTCGAGCTGTTGACCATCGATGACGCGACATCGATCGAGGACTTCAAGAAGGAACTCCGCTGGAACGATGCCTACTACGAGCGGGCCGGCCGTCGGTGACGTCGAGCGCGCCGCGCCGCGGAGAGAGGGGGGGTAAGGCATGACCTGGCTGGATTGGTCGGTGCTCGCCGGATACTTCGGACTGATCCTCGCGCTGGCATGGTGGGTGATACGCAGGAACCGGGATACGGCCGACGATTATTTCCTTGCCGGCCGACATCTCGGTTGGTGGATCGTCGGTGCTTCGATCTTCGCCTCCAACATCGGCTCGGAGCATCTCGTCGGGCTGGCGGGCTCGGGGGCTACCGACGGGGTGGCGCTGGCACACTACGAGCTCCACGCGTGGTGCCTGCTGGTCCTGGGGTGGGTGTTTGTACCGTTCTACATGCGCTCGAAGATCTTCACGATGCCGGAGTTCCTCGAGAAGCGTTTCAGCCCGGCGAGCCGCTGGGTGCTGTCGATCATCTCGCTGGTCGCTTACGTGCTCACGAAGATCGCGGTAGGCATCTTCGCCGGCGGCATCGTCTTCTCAGTGTTGCTACCGGAGATGCGAGTCGGCCCGCTCGACAGCTTCTGGATCGGCTCGATCCTCGTGATCGTGCTCACCGGGCTATACACGGTCCTCGGCGGACTGCGGGCCGTCGCCTACACGGAAGCGCTGCAGACGGTCGTGCTCGTCCTCGGCTCGGTCCTCGTGACCTACTTCGGCCTCAAGGCGCTGGGTGGCTGGTCGGTGCTGCACGAGGTGGCCGGCTCCGACATGTTCAACCTGTGGAAGCCGTTGGTGCCCGCGGGCGTCGCCGGGACATGGCAGCCGGTACGCGAGGTCGCCGCGAACGGCCAGGTCGTAAGGATGGCCTGGTACTTCAACGACAACTACCCCTGGCTGAGCATGCTGTTCTGCGCGCCGGTGATCGGGCTGTGGTATTGGTGTACCGATCAGTACATCGTGCAGCGGGCGCTGGGCGCGCCGAACGAGCAGCAGGCGCGCCGTGGCAGCATCTTCGCCGCGATCCTCAAGCTCCTGCCTGTATTCATCTTCATCATCCCCGGCATAATCACTTTCGCGCTGGCCAAGAGCGGCCGGATAGCGGAGATCCAGCACATCCTACTCGATGCGAACGGTCAGGTGATCCGCGACGAAGCGCAGAAGGCGTTCCCCCTCCTGGTCGCGACCGTGTTGCCGCCTGGGGTAAGGGGCATCGTCGTTGCCGGATTGCTGGCCGCCCTGATGAGCTCGCTGGCCGGGGTGTTCAACGCCTCGGCCACCCTGTTCACGATGGACCTGTACAGCAAGTTCCGTCGCAACGTCTCGCAGCACCGATTAGTGTGGATCGGTCGCGCCGCCACTTCTGTCATGGTGCTGATCGGACTGGCGTGGATCCCGGTCATCCAGGGCGGCCGCGGGCTCTACGACTACCTGCAGGGCGTCCAAGCCTACCTGGCTCCGCCCATCTTCGTCGTCTTCTTCTTGGGGGTCTTCTTCAAGCGGCTCAACGCGCGGGGCGCTTTGACGACTCTGATCGTGGGCTTTCTGTTGGGAGTGTTCCGTCTCGCCGTCGACACGCCGGTCAAACTGGGGATCGGCGCGTTCGAGAGCGGATATGCCGAGGGTTCGTTCCTGTGGATCGTGAACAACACGTTCTTCCAGTACTACAGCATTCTGATCTTCCTGGTGTGCGTGGCGGTGATGGTGGGAGTGAGCTACGCCACCCGCGAGCCGGCTTACTCGAAGATCGGCGGCTTGACGTTCGGGACCCTCACGGATGACCAGCGGCGCGAATCGCGCGGGAGTTGGGGCTGGGGCGATGTGGCGGCCTCGGCGGCGGTCCTGGCCGCTATCTTGGCGGCGTACCTCTACTTCACCGGCTGAGGCTCGGTTGCTCCAATCGGTTCAGGGGGTGGCGGAGCGGTCGTCGAGCGTAGCTGGTGTTAGCGAAGCCGCGGACAGCGCCTAGCGCTGGACGCGGCGGAGGCCGGAGCGAGACGACCGCTCCGCCGCCCTTAAGTCCACAATGGGCCAGCTTGCGCGGCCGCCTCGTCAGCTGCCCATAGCGATCTCCAACTTCGTCACCGACGCCGCGGGGAAGCGGTACACGAACGGCGACCCGCTAACGCGCACGGTTGCCGTCGTCGGCACCACCGTTTCCGGCTCCTCGAACGTGTTATGATCGTGCACGTCTCGCGCGGCCAGCGTCGTCGCCGTGACGGCGCCCACAGAAGCACCGCGCACGGTGATCTCGGTCTCGCGCGCCTCGGTCAAGTGTGAGTTGGTGACGGTGAGTGTGAGCGCGTCGTCGCGCACCGATGCCGAACCGTTGAGCCCCCAAAGCGACCGCTCCCTCTCTTCTCCGTCGTGCCAGTGAACCGCGGGTGCCGAGGTCACGACGCGTACGGAGCTCGCGCCCTGGTGAGCGGCGTACATGGCGAAGACGTGGTAGGTCGGCGTCAACAAGAACTCGTCCTCATCCGCCAGGAACAAGGATTGGATGCAGTTGACCAGCTGCGCGATGTTGGCCATGGCGACCTTGTCCGCGTGCCGGTTGAAGGTGTCGAGCGTGAGGCCGGCCACCAGCGCGTCGCGGACCGTGGACTGCTGGCCGAACAGGTGAGCAGGATCGACGTTCGTCGTCATGCGATGCCACGCGCCCCACTCGTCGACGACCAACTTGATCCGGTGCTGCCGGTCGATCTCTCCCATCGCCTGCCAGTGCGCGGTAATCAGCGAATCCATACGGTCCGCGCTGGCCAGCAAGTCGTACCACGCCGTGTCGTCGAACGCGACGGCCTCGCCGTTCGGAGCGTTGCAGTAGTGGTGCAGCGCCCAGCCCCACATGCGATCCAGGTCGCGCCGTTCCTCGAGCGCTTTGAAGAAGCGTCGCGTCCACTCCAGATCGCCACCGCTGGGGCCCGACCCGATGAACGACAGGTCGACCCCGTAGTCGGGAACGGTCCAGGTGGCGAAGCGACGGTACTCGGCCGCGTATTCCTCTGGCGTGAAGTTGCCACCGCAGCCCCACGACTCGTTGCCGATCCCCCAATACTTGACTCCAAACGGCTCCCGCTCACCGCCGGCCTCACGCCGTTCGGCCAGCGTCGTGCTCCCCGCCGGCGAGTTGCAGTACTCCAGCCACTCGAAGAACGCGCGCGCCGGCAGCGAGCGCACGTTGGCCGCCAGGTAGGGTTGCGCTTCCACCAATCGGCAGAACCGAACGAACTCGTTCGTGCCGAAGTGGTTGGGGTCGTACTTGGCCGGCACGTTGCCCAGATCGCGCAGCGCCCGCTGGTCGATCCAGAAGTTGGTGCGACTCGGACGTTGCTCGCGGGGGCCTATGCCGTCGCGCCAGTCGTACGAGTCGGCGAAGCAGCCGCCCGGCCAGCGGATCACGCCGGGCCCTATCGGGCGCAGTGCCTCGACGATGGCCCGCCGGATTCCGCCGATGTTCGGGATGCTCGACTCTTCGCCCACCCAGATCCCGTCATACACCACGCCACCCAGGTGCTCGACGAAGTGTCCGTAGATCTCCGGCGCGACGGTGCCGATCGGCTCGTCGAGCAGCACATCGATGCGCGAATCGGCGAGCCGGGAGGTCCACCGTCCGCCGAGCTTGAGCAACGGCGCCCCGGCAACAGCAACGCCACATGCCACGCTCGATCCTATGAAGTCTCGTCTGGTTATGCCGGTCATCCTGTCCCCTCCAAATTTCGCAAGCCGCTTTGCGTCGGAGTGAATCGTTTCACGGCGAGCTGCTGAGAAAGACGCTTGTGGTCATTTGACTCAGGGGTACAACATAGGCACCACGCTCGACCGCGTACCGTCCGGCGGGAGCGAAGTCGCCAACGCCATCCACCGCGGCGGGCCGCTCGATCCGCAGCCGCGCCTGCGGCGTGTACGGCGTGGCCGGCGCCAGAGTGATGCGGACGGCGTCGCCGGAGACCTCCAGCGTCTCGAACTTTCCCGCATCCAGCGTCAGCCACAGGCCCAGCGGCGCCACGTAGACGCGCGAGCGTGCGGCATCCAGCGGCACAACGTGGACCGACGCGCCCTCGACCGTCACGTTCCCGCCGAACGCCAACCAGCCGAACTCGGGGTGATGAATGACGTATGTCGCCGTGTTGACCGCGTGCCCGAAGAACCCGGGGCCGTAGTCGCCGGAGTAGCCGTCGACGGCGAGCGTCGACGGGAAGGCGTGGAAACCGCTGGGCCCGAAACCTTCCTGCGTGATGTTGGCGATCGCACCCATCAGGCCACCATAGCCGACACGCAGCAGATAGAGGTCGTCGGGATGCGCGCGGTACTCGGTCAGCACTGGGATCGCGTTCAAGCCCGAGCCATAGTGATGGAGCTGGCGCTCCAGTCGCCGCAGCTTGCCGGCGTAGATGAAATCCCAGTAGCGGCGCGCGCTGCCGTTGTAACCCCAGTGCGGCACCGTCGGCATGTAGCCGAGGATGGCGTTCAACGTCACCAGGGCCTTCTCGTCGAAGCCGAAGTAACGGCACCAGGCGTACACCTCTTCCTGACCGGTCGAGTCCCAAGGCATCTCGCTACCGAACGGGTAGCCCAACGCGCGCCAGACCTCGGCGCGACGCCGCATCACGGTCTCCAGAGCTTCGGCTTCCGCGGTCCAACCCTCGCGCTGTAGGTCGAGCAAGATCAGCAGAAAGACCGTGCCTTCCATCTGTCCGAACTGGGCATGGCGCGGCGCGTGCCCGACCATCGCCTGAGCCGTCTCGTGCGCGCGTTGCAGGTACCAATCCCATGGGTGGTTGGCTACCAATCCCTCGTGATTCCGCGCCAGACGATAGAGAACCCAGTGGGCGGCGGCGACGTGCGGGTAGTTGTACGAGCGGCCCACCGACATCGCCTCCTCCTTATCCCAGCTCGACCACCCGCCGTACCGTACGCTGTCGCTGTACGTGCCCGCCGGCATGGAATCCGGCTCGTAGTAGAACAGGCTCTTGCGCACCCCGTACTCGAGCTCGCCCTCCTCGTATTGAAGACCACCCCAGAGCACGGCATCCACGAAGCGTTGCAGTTTCCCCAGCTGGGCCGAGTCGGGCTGGATCAGCTGCTTCATCATCGCCGCCAACCACGAGCCGGAACCACCTTCGTCACCCAGGCCCGGGATCCAAGCGCGATTGTCTTCGGTAACCGGCGCACGCCGCTCGTTGTCATAACTGATGACCGACGGACTGCGGCCGAAGGGGTCGTCGCGACGCTCGAACCATTGCTCCGTCGTGAGAAAACGGCCCAGATCGGTGACGACCCGGGTCGCCGGTTTGATGACCTTGTAGTGGACGGTCTGGGTGATGTCGTCGGCGTATTGCACGGTCAGTCGCGCGCGCCCCCAACGCCGGCCCCGCACACCATACGAACGCCATCCGCCCGGCGTCATCCCAGGGGCGGTAAGGACGAGCGCGCCAGGCGGCTCGACCGTGATAGACCGCACGTCAGCCCGGTGCTTAAGAAACAACCGCGCCTCGAGGTCCATGGGGAGCACATAGCCGGGGATACCCAGGGCTACGGGCCGGCCGTGGGCGACCAGTGTCGCATCGATTCCACGGATAGAGTCGGCCAGAAGGAACCTGACGCCATAAGACCGCGTCTCGCCCGGCGCGAGGGTGATCGACGTCGGTGGGTTCCACGGCTCCGCCGCCACCCAGTCGGTCTCCGCGTAGGCCTGGCTGTGTGCCAGCCACTCGTAAAAACCCTCGAACGTGATCCCCCGCCGCGTGCGGTCTTCCAGCAGCGGGTTGTACGCCTCGAGCGAAGTGTCGTCGCACGGAACGACGAGTAGGACGGGGCCTTCGCCGTTCAAACGGGTGACCTGTACGTATCCCGCATCAAGGCCGATGTACGGGTCGGAGAACGAGGCGACGGCGTGTGCTTCTTCGAGCGAGCGGTCGGTCAGAATGTTGTTGAAGATCAAGGGGATGCCCAGCGCACCGATCTCGACCGGCTGATCCGTCGTGTTCCGAAGCTCGAAGCGGAGCGTGAGATGCCCGTCGTCGACCTCCCAGTACCGTCGCACGTCGAGCGGCACGTCCGGCGGGAAGGTAGGCGTCAGATCGGCGGCGGCCAGGACGGGCCCCGATCCGGTCAGCGGGCGCACCGGCGTTCGAGTCGCTGCGGTCGAGTACTGCTGCCAGTC
>JASFLD010000087.1:0-10987 GCA_050118275.1 Gemmatimonadales bacterium | reverse complement strand
CTCGGTGATTCCTTCCAGCGCCAGTGAGCCGATTTCCTGCAAGATCACCCGCGGCTCCCTGTTCTTTTCGCTGCCTCGAGTGAAGGGGACGATGCAGAACGTGCAGCGGTAGTCGCAGCCGCGCTGGATGGGGATCCATGCCGCAACGCTTGATTTACGCCGCAACTCGAGCCCTTCGTAGTTCTCGTTGGGCTTGAGCTCGACGTCCACAATGCCAGCACCATTCCGCGAGGCCCGATCGATCAACTGCGGTAAGGAACGATAGGCGTCCGGTCCGATCACCATATCGACGTATTCGGCCTGCTCTATCAGGCGGGCACCGAGACGTTGCGCCATACAACCACACACGCCGATGACCGTGTCCGGCCGCTCGCGCTTGAAGCGGTTCAGTTCCGCGACACGGCCCAAGACGCGCTGCTCGGCGTGCTCGCGGATGGCGCACGTGTTGACGAGGATGACGTCCGCCTCGCCAGGCGATGAGACGGGCGTGTAGCCGCTTGATGCCAGAACGCCCTCCATGAGCTCGCTGTCGCTCACGTTCATCTGACAGCCGTAGGTTTCGACCCAGTAAGTCTTCGACATGTTCAGGCGACTGGGGTTCGTGCCACCGCTCGCAGCTCTCCACCCTCCGCCACGAGCCGCGCCGGCTGCAATCTGCGGCCGGCTGTCCTTAAGGTATCCGATGCCGGGACCTTCAGGTAGTCGCCGGTGACCGCGGTCTCCATGTCGTCGCCTTCGAGAACGACCCATGCCGAGGTGCCGGCGCGACGGCTACGGTAGGCGCGCGCCTTCTCGCGCACCAACCGACGAATCTGCCGGGAGCGTTCCACCTTGACAGAAGCCGCTACGGGGTCCGGCAGGGTCTCGGCGTCGGTGCCCTCGCGCTGCGAATAAGGGAAGACGTGGATGTAGGTAAATGGAAGCGCCTCGATCAGTTCTAGCGTCCGCCGATGGTCATCAGCCGTCTCCCCCGGGAAACCGACGATCACGTCTGTGCCGAGCCCGAGCGGCCAGATACGTTCGCACAAACGCTCAACTCTTCGGCGATAGCGGTCGCTCAGGTAAGCGCGGCGCATCATCTTGAGCACCCGGTCGCTGCCGCTCTGCAGCGGAACATGGAGGTGGGGCGCCAACCGGCCGCTCGAGCCATCGATCAACTCGATCACCCGATCATCCAACTGACTACATTCCAGCGAGCCGATTCGAAACCGAACCTCGGGAACTTCTTCGATCAGCAGCTCGAGTAACGCGGCGAGTGAGGCGCGCGGTCGCAGCTCTTTTCCGTACAGTCCGATGTGTATTCCGGTCAACGATATCTCCGGATGATGCTCCGCCAGGCGACTGGCCTCAGCGACGATCTCCGGCGCCGAACGCGAGCGACTACGCCCGCGGGCAACGCGGATCAGGCAATACGAGCAATTGAGGTCACATCCGTCCTGGATCTTGAGCCAGGCACGCGTGCGGCCAACGTTGCGCTCGAGCGGCGCGGCGACTCCCGCATCGGCGGGAGATACGACCCCCAAGCTGTCGGCCACGGCTTCGGGATCCTGACCTCGGACCACTCCGGTCACGCCTTCCAGTCCGCGAATCGATTCGCCGGCTACGGCCGCAGCACAACCGGCCACCACCACCGGTACACGCCGACCCGATCGCCGGCTGACGGAACGAACGTAGCGGCGCAGTTCGGCATCAGCGTTGTGTGTGACGGTACAGCTATTGACCACGACGGCATCCGCCATCGATGGATCATCCACAGGCTCGCAGCCGCGCAGCGCCAGAAGATGGCGCATGACTTCGGTATCGTACTGATTGGCACGGCAGCCGAACGTGTGAAAATAGATGCGCCGGGGGCGCCCGACATCGAGTGTTGTAGACATCAGCGAGTGAATACGGCGAGACCGAAACTGTACCGGGTGTAGGACTCTTCGATGTCGTTCTTGTTGGCGTTCCCGCGCTTGCCGAACTCGACCGAACCGTCCAAGCGGGCACGTCCTTCGCGCAACGACAGACCGAGGCCCAAGCTCAGCGCGCGTTCCCAGACCGCGCCGGCGCCGATTTCGAACGGCAAGCGCTCGGTATGCGCGCCGCCTCGCAGCAGCAGTTTGGAAGCCTCACCACCCAGCGCAGTCAACTCGAGTCCCAATCCGCCGCGCCACAGATCCGAGGCGCTGGCGTTGGGAAGTTTATCCGCCACCGCCGACCAACCTTCCCATCCCAAAGCGAGAGCCACGATGAAGTCAGGTGTCAACTGCCAGGATCCGCCCGCGTCGAAGGTCAAAGGGAGATCGATATCCAAGGACTGTCCCGTGGTGTCGTTCTCGATGGTCAGACCCGCCCCCCAGCTGGCTACCGCGCCGAGGATCATCTCAGGGATCGGCTGGTACTCCGCGCCGAAGGCAAGGCCCCAGCCCTTGTAGTCGATGGCGGTAGTCGCTTCGTGGGGCGCCCAGCCCACCGCCGAATCGAAGATCCGCTGTACGTGGCGCCGCGCTTCACCGGAGTAGTACAGGAAAGAGGCCCCCAGGCTCAGCTTCCGTGCCGTCACACCGGCGAAATCCAGCCGGAATTGAGTGACGCCGCCATCGGAAGTACGCGTTTCTTGAAAGGCGACCTCGCCCTCGCTGGTCGTCAGCGAATCGATGAACTGGACACCCCAATCCTGATTCAGGTACGCGCCCGCAGAGATCCCCACGGCCCACCGACCGCCCCAGGGAGTCACCAGCCGGATGATCGGCACGTCCTCGGTGCTGATGTCGCCGCTCGCGAACTCTCCCTTGACGGTACGATTCTCGGGCAAGAAGCTGGCCCAAATACCGGGAGCGGCGAACCGCGCCGTCGCGGCCGGATTGACCGCTGACAGATTGCCGCCGTGCAGTGCGACACCGGTGTTGCCCATGGCCCGCGCCCGCGCATCGAGCGGAGTCAGTCGCCGACCCAGTCCTGTGGCACCCAGAAGCCGCACCTGAGCAGACGCGGCGCACGGCAGAGCTGCGCCAGCCAGGCCGATCATCAGAACGAGCAGCGAGCGTCTCATCATGGGAAGGCGAACACCGCCCGGGGCGTGAATACGATCCGCATGTACGGAACGCTCGCCGGGTCACCACCTACGCCGCCGAAATCCCAATAGCCGAACGTCGTTCCTTCGACTTCCGCCTTGAGGACGAACCGTATGGGGAGGGCGACCGAGTCGCGCGGCACGGACGCCCACTGTTGCACCAGGGTCGTGATGTTGATCGCCAGCAGCGAGTCCGCTCCCAAGCTGTTCGGATCGATCTCGAGCAGCGCCTCCCGCACCAGGCGCCCTACCGGTGTCTTGGCCCCCAACACCCTGAAGTCATCGACCAATTCGTATGCCGTCGCGTCGAAGTCATCCTCGGCCGCGAACGGCTGTACCGGAGGATCGAGACTGGTCAAGTACAGCTCGGCACGATTGATCGTGGAACCGCGTATCGGGACGGGGGCGGCGTACCCGGCGACAGGGATGGAATCCGGGATGACGATCTCCGAGAACGAGCGCCAGCCGTCAATGCCCGCGAGGCGCAGCACGCCCTGACTGGGCGGGACGGCGGAACGATCGAAGATGAACGTCTTGAGAGGGAAACAATAATACACGCTGGTGGTCGATGGGCAGCGCACCTCGAACGCTGTGTCCGGCGCGGCCTCCGGGATGATGTTGTAGAGAAGCCGGGGTATCCCCAGCACAACGTGGCCCGAATCGGCGACAACGACGGCGAAGCCGGTGTTTGCCTGGGTCGTGTCGTTCCACAGTCTCAAGAGCGAGTCGGAAAACGCGGTGAGGTCGAAGATCGCAATGGTATCGTCATCCGACTCCAGGACGACTTCGCTCAAGACATCGCCGAACGCGCCTCCCGCGCCCGTGGACCAAGGCGTCGACACACCCGGGCTGTCCACGGCGAGCTCCCAGTCCGCAGTCCTGTTATCCCACTCGTCCAGCACGGCGCGCAGCTGCAGCGTGGTCCCCGTCGAGGCCAGAATGGTTCGCACCGTGTCGACGTTGAGTTCGAAGCGCAGCGAATCGAACCGCAGGGCAGCCGAGACCGTGTCAAATGCGAACACACTGTCCTGGATCGGGGCTCTGAAACGGACGAGCCCACGACTCGTTAGCTCGGTCGACCCAGCTTCCCCCAATATGAAAGTCGCGCCCGATGGAGCGCTGAAACCCGAGAACACCGTATCGACCCAGCGGTGCATGTCCTCCGGTAGCAGTAACGCCTCCAGCGTCGGCGTGGACAGCCCGGGCGCTTCTTCCGGATCGACCGAGACGAGCTCCTCCCGCTGGCACGCTGACAGTAGCAAGACGATGGCGATCCAAGAGCACGCTGGTATTCGACCCGTCACGCCTTCTTCCCTTCCTCCTCGGTCTTCTCCGGTACGGGTCGGTTGGAGAGGCTGACGTAGCGGATCCTTAGCTCGGACAAGGAGGATTGCAGCAGCTCCCGCTCCCCGTCCGTTAGATTGCCTTTCGTCTTCTCGTCCAGAACGGCTAACGTATCGATGAGTTGACGGGCTCCCATCAGGCCGTCCTTCACACGCTTGCCGACTTCTTCTTTGGACAGCGGTCCTGTCTCTTCGCCGGTTGCCATATCGACCGTGGAGCCGGTATCGAGCAACTGCTCGACCTGGACGAGCACCGCCATTGTCGAAGTGGCCAGGCCGGCTACGAGGCCGCTGAAATCGACATTCCCTCGCCCTTCATCCGTCATTGGCGTTCCCCAAGTACGCTTCCGTCCTCGCCGATGTAGCGCCGCGGCAGCCGACGCGTCAGACCAGTCAAGATCTCGTAGGTGATCGTGCCGCAACGCCTGGCCACCGTGTTGAGACCGGTCGGTCCGTCGAGCGGCCCCCCGATGACCGTCGCGATGCTTCCAGCCTCTACGCTCTGCAGGTCGGTCACATCCACGACTATGACATCCATACACACGCGGCCGATGATTGGTGCCACCTGCTCGCCGAATCCGACGAAACCGTTGTTCGACAACTCACGGCGCACCCCGTCCGCATACCCGATGGCCAAGGTTGCCCACCGCGAGGGACGCGTCGCACGATATGTCGCGCCGTAGCTGGCGGTCCAACCCTCCGGAACGTCGCGTACGGCGGTCACCCTCGCCTTCACGGTCGCGACGGGCCGCGGGGCGATGGGCTCTCCGCCCGCCACACCGCCGTACAGATAGAGGCCCGGCCGAATCACATCGGCCGAGACAGATGGCCAACGAACGGCTGCCGCACTGGCCGCAGTGTGCCGTATCCCGCCCGCGCCATTGGGGAAACCAGCGACGCACTGCTGGAAGCGCTCCCATTGTTCGAGCGTCGGCCCGTCGTCCTCCGCATCGGCGGACTGGTAATGCGCAAAGGTGCCTTGCCACTCCAGATCCGATTCGCTGGCGGCCAAGACCGCGGGCAGCCATTTGTCCGCGGAGTCCCAAAGGAAACCGCATCGTCCGATACCCGTATCGATCTCGAGATGAAACGGCAGACGTCGCTGCAGACGGCGAGCGTTGGAGACATAACGCTCGAGCGCGACGAGGTCGCCGATCGCCGGGATGATGTGCGCCTCGGCTGCCATATCGAGTTCTTCGGGCGTACAGAACAATAGGACCACCCGACGGTCGATTCCCTTCTCCTTTAGTTCGACCGCCTCGGCCAAAGCGGCCACACCGTATCCCCAAGGCTCGCGCGACTCGAGCGTCCGCACGGCCGGGCACATACCCAGTCCGTACGCGTCCGCTTTGACAACTGGGAGGGCGCCGACCGGTGGGGCAGCGCGCCGCACGATCGTGTCGTAGTTGGAGAGAAGCGCACCGAGGTCGACATCGACCCAAGCACGCGCTGTAGACATGTCGTACATAGGCTCTGAAGGCTAAGTCCGATTCGTAAGGGCCGCCTTAATATGCAACAAAAGCCGCCCCGGGCTAGTGGCTCGTTGGCTGCGACGCGACGTCGGGGCCCGCCGGGGACGCTTGTCGGGAGCATGGCGAGGCGGCATCGTGTCAGGTCACCCGTACCGGAAAGGTCAGGTAGATGTCACAGCATGAAATCGCTGGCGACGACGGGGTCGGCATCCTCGATCGCGCTCTTCACCTCGTCCGGTTCCTACGGGCAGGCTGTCCCTGGGACGCGGCGCAAACCCCGACCTCGCTCACGCCCTATCTGCTCGAGGAGTCGTTGGAACTGGTCGATGCCATCATCGATGGGGCCGAGGACGCCAAGCTGAAGAGCGAGTTGGGCGATCTGCTGCTCAACGTCGCGTTCCAGATCGTGCTAGCCGAAGAGCGCGGCGCGTTCAGCCCCGCGGATGTGGTCACAACGCTCGAGGAGAAGATGCGCCGCCGCCACCCCCACCTGTACGGCGACGCCGAGGAGCGACCGCACTGGGAGGCCGAGAAAGTGAACGAACGCGACAGCAGCGATGCGTTCCACGGTCTCGCCAGCCGTCTCGACCCGCTCGCCCGCGCTCAGCGCGTGCAGGATCGAGCCGCGGGAGTCGGATTCGATTGGGAAGACGCGAGAGACGCGTTCGCCAAGGTCCATGAAGAGGCCGACGAAGTGGCGGCGCATCTCGAATCGAACGATCGCGCTGGCCTGGAGGCGGAACTCGGTGACCTGCTGTTCGCAGTCGTCAATGTGGCGCGCCTGT
Source organism: Gemmatimonadales bacterium (assembly GCA_050118275.1). Taxonomy (GTDB): domain Bacteria; phylum Gemmatimonadota; class Gemmatimonadetes; order Palauibacterales; family KS3-K002; genus JASFMO01. Next base: position 4,332 of record JASFLD010000087.1, on the reverse strand, counting down.
CCGGGCTGCATGCCGCCACGGCCTTGCGTCTGGCGAACCGCAAGTTCGAGCGGCGTTTCGGCCGGCTGACGCGGTTGGCCGAGCAGCGCGGATTGAGGATGGGCGAAGCCACGTTGGCGGAGCTGGACGCGCTCTGGGACGAGATCAAGCGAAACGACGAGACCTGATCGGAGTTCGCCGCGAGCTCGCAACGAGCAACGCTCGGTCAGTATCTCGCGCATCTGTGCCCGCAGCCCGGGTCTTCGGCTCTTCGGACGCCTCTCGCCAGTCTACGGACTCGCTCGTCCTCTTCGCTCCGTCCTGACGCACTCCACCCATTCCTCGCAGCGCGATCCGAAGCCGATCATCATCGATTCTCAGCAGGGTGATCGAGTATGAGCACGATTCGGGTTACGATCAGGATCACGATCACTAGCGGGAGTGCTCGGGTTGGGAAGTGACCTGCTCGTAATCGTCATCTTGATCGTGATGGCGATCGGCCGACTCTAGGGGTATATCCGGTTGAGCGTGCGTGGATACGCGATGCACTCACGAATGTGTGGTACACCGCAGATCCAAGCTACCGTCCGCTCCAAGCCCAGCCCAAAGCCGCTGTGCGGAAAGGTGCCGAACCGTCGCAGATCGAGATACCAGCCGTAGGCTTGCTCGGGGAGTCCCTCTTCACGAATCCGTGCCAGCAGGCGGTCGTAATCGTCTTCTCTCTGACTTCCTCCGATGATCTCTCCGTAGCCTTCCGGCGCGATCAGATCGTTGCACAAGACGGTGCGTGGATCATCCGGGTTTTCCTTCATGTAGAAAGCCTTGGCCTGCTTCGGGTAGTTGTAGATGAAGACGGGACGGTCGTAGTCTCGGGAAACCAGCGTCTCGTCCTCGGCGCCGAGGTCGTCACCCCACTCGATCTCGGAGCCCAACGGCCGGATCCTGTCGAGCGCCTCGGCGTACGAAAGACGCGGGAAGGGCGGCTTCACCCGTTCGAGTCTGGCGATGTCCCTCTCCAGCGCGCCTTCCAATTCGGTGCCGCAGCGTTCGACGGCGCGTCCAACGACGTAGCTGACCAGTTCCTCCTGAACGCGCATGTTGCACTCGCTGTCACACCACGCCATCTCCGGCTCGAGCATCCAGAACTCGGTCAGGTGCCGCCGCGTCTTCGATTTTTCGGCTCGGAAAGTCGGTCCGAAACAGTAGACCCGCCCCAGGGCCGCGGTGTTGGCCTCGTTGTAGAGCTGACCCGTCTGCGCTAGGTAAGCGGTCCCCAGGTCGAAGTACTGTGTCTCGAAGAGCGTCCCAGCCGACTCGCCGATGGCGCCCGTGAGGATCGGTGTGTCGATGTTGACGAAACCGCGGTCGTAGAGAAAATCCCTGATCGCCTTCACCACCTCGTCACGAACGCGCATGATGGCCACCTGGCGCGGCGTCCTCAGCCACAGGTGGCGATGCTCGAGCAGGAAGTCGATGCCGTGTTCTTTGAGCTGCACGGGGTAATCTTCGCTGGACGGGCCGATCACCTGGAACTCTTCGAGCGACAATTCGTAGCCACCCGGCGCACGCCGGTCCTCACGCACGACGCCGGAGACCCGCAGGCTGGCCTCGTAGTCGACCCCCTCCAAGCTCGACCAGTCTTCGGGGGATAGATCCCCCGCCGCCGCGACGGCTTGCACGAATCCAGTCCCGTCGCGTACGATGAGGAACATGATCTTGCCGCCCGAGCGTTTATTGTGTAACCAGCCGTGGAGGGTGACTTCTTCGCCCACGTGCTGAGCCAGCTGACTGATGAAGGCGTCCTTTGGCATCGAACGGACCTCTACAGGCCCCCTGGAGAATTGATTTGTCGCGCCACAGATGCTCGACCGGCGGCGAGCGGGCCCGCGTGCCCATTACCACCGCTCGGCCGCCGAAACTAGACGCGTTCCGCGGGAGTGTCAATTTCCCGCCAGCCAAGAGGACGGCCCTGGCCGTCCTCGGCGGAATCCTCCTGTTGCTGGCGGCGGCGTGCTCGACGCGTCCACGGCCCGCGCCCGTCGACGAGGGGGCCTTCTGGCCCATGTACCTGGGTACCCCGACGCGCGCACCGTTCGCCCAACTGCGGATCACCGAGCAGCCGCCCACGACGTTGTGGTCGAGTGGCGTCGGCCCGGCCATCCGCGGTGTCCCGGTCGTGACGGACGAGGTCATCGTTGCGGCCAGCACCGATCGCAAGATCCAGACGGTGAGCCGCGTGGACGGATCCACTCTCTGGCGTCGTGGACTCCCCGGCCCTTCCGTGGATCCACTGGTCGTCGGGGGCGTCATCTATACCGCCACAGAAGACAAGGGGAAGCTGATCGCACTGGAAGTCGAGGAGGGCGACGACATCTGGGAACGCGACGCACCATCGATCGCCACGCCGATCTCCGTCCTCAACGATACACTCTACGTCGCAGCCGAGGACGGGTCGTTGCAGGCGGTGGCCTCGGGCCGCAACGAGGTGTGGCGCGTTTTCTTCAGACGGCCAGCCAGCGCCGGGCCGCTCCTGCTGGACAGTCTGATCGTCTACGTAGCCTACGACAGTGTCCACGTCCTGGATCGTAGGGACGCGCGCTTGCTCGCCAAGACTGCCAGTCCGGAGATCTTCAGCGGCGAGCCGGCGAGCGATGGCTCGAACCTGTACCTGGTCACCGAACGGGGGTCCATCTACTCCTGGCGCCTGCCTCAGCTGGACTTCAATTGGCAGGCGTCGGGATTCGGTAGCTTCGTTTCGGGTCCCGTCATCGCGGGCGACGACGGATATGTGGTGTCGCGCTCTGGCAAACTGGTCCACTTCGACCCCGTTAGCGGATCGGCCTCGATCATCGCGTCGCTGGGCGACGCCGTAATCGCGCCGCCGACTGTCGTGGCTAACGGTGTCATCGTCGGGACGTTGGGTGGCCGGCTGCATTTTTGTCGACGGAACGGAGACCCGGTTTGGGATGTAGAACTCGATGGTTCGATCGAATCTCCGGCCCTCGTGCACGAAGGACGATTGATCGTCCCGATGTACAGCAAGCGCCGTGGCACGTTGAGTTCGGGATCCCAAGGCAAGATCGTGGAACTACGATGAAACTCAGTCGAATCGCCCTGCCGTTGCTGTTCGTGGCCGCCGTGCGGCCCGCTGTGGCCCAGCCGACGACGTCGGCGGCTCTCACACTGAGAATCCCGCATTCTCCCTCTTACTACTCGACGCTCGACTGGAACGGCGGCGGCACCGTCGCTGATTCCTCCCCTGCCGCATTCATGCCGTTGCCGAAATATGGCGGCTGGGTCAGCGTGACGAAGTGGGTAACGTTGGCGGCCTCAATCGGCCTGGGGGCGGCGGGCGCAGTCTGGCACCACGACGCCAACGACATCTTCACGCGGCTCGACACTCTCTGTAAGGCCGATCCCGACAACTGCCGCGACCGGAACTCGGATGGATCCTACGCCGACCCGGTGCTCGAAGACATGTATCAGACGGTTCTGGAAAAGGACGGGCGGGCACGCACCGCCTTCGTCGGCGCCCAGGTGAGTTTCGGCGTCAGCGTCTTGCTGTTCATCGTCGACTTCCAACGGGACGACGGTCCCGGTAACATCCCCTACGATCCGGATGAGGGGCAGAGTCCCTTGCGGTTTACCGCCAAGCCGGGCGAGTTGGCGGTTCGATATTACTTTGACTGACCATATCTAGGTGGTTGTCACACATACCTTTATGTAGTATCACCTCAACCCACTTCGTATAGGCGTAACCGCTCCCGATACTCGGTGCGAAGCGCGTGGCCGATCGCTCGATGCTCGCGCCGCTCCAACTCGGGATCGGCGGAGACAATCCGAGCGGCCGTATCCCGGGCGGCATGCAGCAACGCCTCATCCTTTTCCAGGTCGACGAAGGAGAAGTCGGGCATCCCGTGCTGACGGGCCCCGAAGAAGTCGCCGATACCTCTGAGTCTCAAGTCGGCCCGCGCGATCTCGAAACCATCGGTGGTGGAAGCGAAGATCCGCAGCCGCTCGGGTGGTCTGCGACCGCTGTGCAGGACGACGCAATAGCTCTGATCCGCTCCTCTTCCCACCCGGCCCCGTAGCTGGTGAAGCTGGGATAGACCGAATCGCTCGGCACCCTCGATGACCATGACCGTCGCATTGGCCACGTCGATCCCGACCTCGATGACGGTGGTCGAGACGAGGACATCGATCTCGCCGGCGACGAAGCGGCGCATGACCTGGTCCTTTTCTCCGCCCGGCATCTTACCATGGATCAAAGCGACTCTCACATCTGGCAGAATCTCGTTGGAGAGATGTTCGTAGCTTTCCGTCGCCGATCTGACATCCAGATTTTCCGACTCC
>JASFLD010000086.1:0-11015 GCA_050118275.1 Gemmatimonadales bacterium | reverse complement strand
GGCGCCTCCGGCGGCGTCGGCTCGGCGACGACCAACGGTCGTGCAATGGCCGTGACAGCGACAGACCGCGTCTCGCCACCGCGCCGGTAAGTGAACTGCACATCCTGGCCCGGCTTCACCGCGCCGAACCGGCGCCCGCCTTCGTCGCTCGTTAATTCGATGCCGTCGATCTCCAGCAGGACGTCGCCGCGCCGCAATCCGGCGCGATCGGCCGGACTTCCCGTCTCCACCGAATAGACCTCGGGCGGATCGTTGAACTCCCAAACCGCAGACTCGCTCCCCTTGGCGCGACGTATCACGCAGTTGCAACTGATGCCGAAGCCGAACCAACCGCCAGGCAGAGCGCGGATCGCGACTCGGGGCGCTGCGCGCGCGTCCACCACCTCACGCGGCGGACGTGCGGCGCGTGGAGGCGCCGGCGGACGCGGCACAGCCTCGACATCGACCTCGATATCCCCCAGGTCGTGTCGGCGCGTGACTCGCTCGCAGCTGCCACCGGCGACGACCTGGACCTTCGCCACCCGATCTCCCCGCCGCACGGTGAACGTCACCTCCTGGCCCGGCGTCACGGTCGTGAAGCGTTCGCCCGCCTCGCGGGTTGTGATCAGCAGCCCGTCGATCGCCGTGATCACGTCGCCCGACTCGATCAGTCCGTCCGCCGGCGATCCATCCTTCACGCCGCGGATCACGGGTTCCGACCGGAACCTCCAGCGGCGACGCCCGTCGGGGTAGACCGAGAATGCGCAGTTGCAATCCAGGCCGCTGAAACCGTAGTCCGTCACGACGAACTCGCCTTCGCCGCATGCCGCCGTCCTCGCCTCCTGCGCCGCGGCCGGGCCGGGCGCGACCACCAGCCCGCCGAACCCGAACGCCATCAAGAGCGCGATCCCTGAGTACTTCATCTTCTCGCTCCTATTCCACTCCCGGCTCACGTCCGCTCGACGACTAGAACCAGACGACATTCCGTGCCCCGGCGCTGTCGCTCGGACTGCTCTCGCTGCGGGCCCGCTCGAATTCTTGCAGGATCTCCACAGCCAACGGATCCTCGGGCGCCAGGCGCACCACCTCACTGGCCGCCGCCCACAACGCGGCCAGCGCCACTTCCCTCGCCCGTTGCACCTCCTGGGTGTCGGCCGCCGCCGTCGCTTCCACCAATCGACCCAGCGCCGCCGTGTACGCCGACCCCGTCGTCTGCACCAGCGCCGCGGCGCGATCTGTCGGATCAGGATAGACCGCCGCCAGGGCGTCCGCCGTCTGCCGCGACCCGATCCATTGGCCGGCCGCCAGGCCACTCGCGAATAACGCGACCGCGGCCGCCGCCGCGGCCACCGCCATCCAGGGGCGCGTAAGCCCGACGCGCGTCGAGCCGGAACGTATCAGTCCTCTTTCCCTCAGCGCCCGCACCGTCCGCTCCTCCAGAAACGACGAGGGCATCCGCTCGCGCGGCAGCGAGTCGAACGCATGCCGTTCGTCCGGTGTCAGTCCGTCAGAGTTCTGCTTATCCATCACGTCGACTTCCCTCGAGGTTCAACAACGCGCGCACTGTGCGGCGCGCATTGAACAATTGACTTTTCGATGTGCCAGCCGTTATGCTCAGTCGCTGGCCGATTTGCTCGTGCGTACAACCCTCCAGGTCGTGCAAAATCAGGACGGTGCGGTAGCCGCTGGGCAGCAGCGCGATCGCTCGCTCCAGGTCGATGATCCCCACATCGCGAGCGGCTTCCTCGGATACCGGCTCGTGCTCGCCGTCCCAATCCAACTCGCGCCCGTTCCTCTTCCGCCACAGATCCCGGCACATGTTCAGTCCTATTCCGGTCAACCAGGTGGGGAAGCTCGACTCCCAGCGGAACTGGCCCAGCCGCTCCGCCGCCCGGATCCAGGTGTCCTGCACCACGTCCTCCGCATCGAACTCGGCGCCGCCCAGGAGCCGCAGGACGAATTGGTAGAGCCGCGGCGTGTGACGCCGGTACAGCTCCCGGAAAGCTTGCTCATCACCTCGCCCGTGTATCGCCTCCACGAGCGCCCGATCAGGGACTTCTGCAGCCCGCTGTCTACTCATGTCATACCTGAGTGTCGCGAGGAGGTGAAAGGGTTGGATAGAGGACGCACACAGCTCATTCCGCCGTTTGTATCCCCACGGTCATCGCCATCGATGACGACGACCGTGGGGCTGGCGATGGTGAAGCCGGGCTGTGCCTACTTGCCCTCCATGAATGGATAGCGGTAGTCGAGCGGCGGAATGAAGTTCTCTTTGAGAGTCCGCGGCGTCACCCAGCGGCCCAGGTTGATACCCGAGCCCGCCTTGTCGTTCGTGCCGCTGGCCCGGCCGCCGCCGAACGGCTGCTGCCCAACCACCGCTCCGGTGGGCTTGTCGTTGACATAGAAGTTGCCGGCCGTGTAGCGCAGCGCCGCTCCGGCTTCCGCGATCGCCTTGCGATCCCGCGCGAACACGGCCCCCGTCAGGGCGTAGTCCGACGTGGTGTCGCAAAGCTCGAGCATCTCCGCCCACTTATTGTCCGGATAGACATGGAGCGTCAGTACCGGCCCGAAAATCTCTTCGCACATCAGGCGGGTCTTAGGATTCCCGCTGACCACGACCGTCGGCTCGATGAAGTAGCCCTTGCCGTCATCGAAACCTCCGCCCGCGATGATCTCCATTTCGGCGCTGTTTCTAGCTTCGACGATGTATTCCGAGATGCTGTTGAACGCGCTCTTGTCGATCACCGCGCACATGAAGTTCCTGAAATCGCGCGGATCGCCCATCTTGATGTCGTTCACCGCATCGACCAGCTGCTCTTTGACTCGCGGCCAGATCGATTCGGGTATGTAAGCGCGCGAGGCGGCGCTGCACTTCTGCCCCTGGTACTCGAAGGCCCCGCGAACCAGTGCCACCACCAGCGCCTCGACGTCGGCACTGGCGTGCGCCACGACGAAATCTTTCCCTCCGGTTTCGCCCACTATGCGGGGATAGTTCCGGTAGTTCCGCAGGTTCTCCGCCATCTTCTGCCACAGCATCAGGAAAACCTCGGTCGAGCCCGTGTAGTGGAGACCGGCATAGTTCGGACTCGGGAGGATCGCGTTGGTCAACGCCGCCGAGTCGCCGATCACGAAGTTGATCACGCCGTCGGGCAGTCCCGCTTCCATCAACACCTTCATCACGAAGTAGTTGCTGTAGATCGCGGTGCGCGACGGTTTCCACAGCGACACGCCGCCCATCAGGGCCGGCGAGGTCGGCAGGTTGCCGCCGATCGAAGTGAAATTGAACGGTGTTATCGCGTAGATGAATCCTTCCAGTGGTCGATGCTCGATCCGGTTCCACACGCCGACATCGTTGATCTCCGGCTGTTCCCGGTAGATCTTCTCCGCGAAGTAGGCATTGAACCGCCAGAAGTCGATCAGTTCGGCCGCCGCATCGATCTCGGCCTGGTGAGCCGTCTTGCTCTGACCCAGCATCGTCGCGGCATTCACCGTGTCACGCCACGGCCCGGCCAGCAGGTCAGCCGCCTTGAGGAACACGGCGGCCCGGTCCTCCCACGGCAACCGCGACCAGTCGTGCCAGGCCCGCTGCGATGCCTGGATCGCGGTCTCGATCTCCTTCTGGCCGCCTTTGTGCCAGGTCGCCAAGACGTGACCGTGATCGTGCGGCATGACGTAATCGCCCGTCTTGCCGGTGCGCACCTCCTTGCCGGCGATGATCAGCGGTATGTCGATCTGCCGGCCCGCCAGTTCGTCGAGCTTCTTCTTCAGTGACTCGCGTTCCGCTGTCCCCGGAGCGTAAGACCGAACCGGCTCGTTCTTCGGCTTCGGTGTGGTGAAGATCGCGCTGGCCATAATCTTCCCTCTGTATTGTTCAGTGACGGGATTGATGTCTTCGGGTATCGTAGCTTCGCACCCGCACTTCAGGTTGGCAAGTGCCCAAATCATCGGCGCGTCCCCGCAGCAGAGACGAGGGCCACGACAGAGCAGCCCATTGGCAAACGGCTCCGGGCCACCGTATCTTTTTTCATTCCGGGCCCGATTGATCCGACAAACTGGCAACCCAACCATCAGGAGAAACCATGGTGCGAAAGATCGGGATCCTCGCGGTTTGTCTCATGGTACTGGCGGCGTCCGGCACCCTCGAGGCGCGGGGTGACGACATCACCCCCCAAGAGAGCGAATTGGCCTGCATCACCATGAATACGGAGCGTCTGCCGCTGGACGGGCGGCGCAGCCCGCTCGACTCGGTGACTTTCGTCCTGCAGACCAGCCCTGTGAAAGTCTGTTACGGGCGTCCCTCGGCTCGCGGGCGAGCGATCTTTGGAGGTCTGCTGCCCTACGACCAGCTGTGGCGGACCGGCGCCAACGAGCCGACGATGATCCACACCCCGATCGGTCTCTCAATTGCCGGCATCGCGGTCGGACCGGGCAGCTACTCGATCTATAGCGTGCCCGGCGAAAGCGAGTGGGAGATCATTGTGAACCGCTCGACGTCGCAATGGGGTCACGAGAGCAGCTACGAGTCCGTCCGTTCTCAGGAGGTCGGGCGCGCGAAGCTGAAGTCGGAAGCGACCGATGATCACGTCGAGGTCTTTACGATCCGCGCGACCCCCAACTCCGATCGTGACGCCACCCTACTGCTCGAGTGGGAGCGCACGCGGGTCGCCATCCCCATCACCGTCGGCGGAGCGTAAGTCGAACCGGGAATCCGGGCCCTTTGACGCGAAGCGCTGGTGGCCGCCGGCACACCTCAGGCCGGCCCGCGCTCCAGCACGCGTTTCACGCTCCGTTCCGCCGCCAACTCCGGCGATTCATCGTTGTCGGCGGCCTCGCGGAAGATCTTCTGAAGCGCGTCGCGGATCGAGAGGATCTTGCGAAGGACGTAATCGTCGGTCATGGCCAAAGCTTCCAGGCCGCAGAGGGCGATGGCACCTCCCGAATTGGCGATGAAGTCGGGCGCGTACAATATACCGCGCTTGTGCAGACGATCCGCGTCCTCGGCGCTGGCCAGTTGGTTGTTCGCGGCGCCCGCGATCCCCTTACAGCGCAGCTGGGGAATCGTGTGGGCGTTCAGTATCCCCCCCTCGGCGCAGGGTGCGAAGATATCGCAACTCTCAGCATATGCCCGTTCGGGGTCGACCGACGCACACCCCAATTCACGCGCCACGCCGGTGGCGCGCTGAGCGTCGATGTCGGTCAGCTTCAACTCCGCACCGGCTTCGGCCAACCGCCTGGCAAGTGGGACTCCCACGTCGCCGATTCCCTGGACCAAAACCGTCCGACCCTGCAGGTCGGGCGTACCGAACAGCTCCTGGGCCACCGCCTCGATGGCGGTGAACACTCCCAAAGCCGTCCAGGGTCCAGGATCGCCGCCACCTCGTACGCCAAAAACGTGCGTCGTTTCGCGGGCGATGACCTTCACCGCGGCCGGGCCCACGCCCAGATCCGCGCCGGTAGCGAACGCGCCGCGCAGCGATTCCACCAACTCGCCATAGCGCTCCAGCAACCGCTCACGCGACGCCTCCTCGAGCGGACGCGACAACGCGATGACGCCCTTTCCACCGCCTTTCGGAAAGTCTATCGCGGCCCACTTGTACGTCATCCCCGTCGCCAGCCGCTGCGCGTCGCGTAGCCCATCCCGCGGAGCCGTGTACACTTTCATGCGCGTACCGCCGGCGGCGTTGCCCAGCACCGTCGAGTGGATCGCGATGAAGATCCAGGCGTCCGCCGTCCGTTCGTAGCGTACGACCACGTATTCGCCGTCCCAACTTCGGATAAGACTTTCCATCTCTCCGCCCTCCGCTGAAACCACAATCGCCTCAACTCGGGGGTGGCAATGACACGTGCATATGATCCGCCGTGCCCACGTGCCTCAAAGTACGGAAACCCATAACTCTGAAATACGCCGCCATCAAGAAGTTCCGCCACTCGCTGCGATCTCTCGTCCTCAGGTCGACGGCGTGAGCGTACCCATCGGCCTGAATGAAGTGCAAGGATCTCTCGTACACGGGCAACCCCATCCGCTCGTAGTCTGAAGTCTGTCGCTGCATGTCCGTGATGACCAGATCACCATCGAACAAGATCAACGTGCTCGTGGCAACCCTCAGCAGCGGGTGCAGCGAGCGGTACTCCTCACGCAATTCCTCGCCTTTGACGTTCAGCGCCGATAGGTAGACAAGACTGTAAACGGCGTACGCCACGACCACGGCCAGTATCCCCTTCCAAACACTAGCCGGTACGCGACGGCGGCCGGAGACGCGCTTGGCAACCCACAACCCGTAGACTAGGAGGATAAGAAAGGTGAACAAGACCCCGACCAACAACGCCGGCCAGGTCGGGACCGATTGGTGCCGGTACAGCATGACCGATACGCCGACCAGCACGTAGAACGGAAGCACGAGAGCCGCCGCGAACGACAGAACCCGGAACGACCATACCGCCAGTCCCGCGCGCTTGCCGTCCCGACGACTCGGCGCGCTGCCGCGAGGCGCCGGCGGCGCACGCTCCAGCTCTTTGACGAGCGCGTCGAACTGCGCGAATGGATCTCTCATCTCTCTGCAGGCACTACGAGGCGCCACACCCTGCCGGTTTCCGACCCCGGCTCACAGCTCGATATCGCCGCCCGGATCCCTCTTCCTCAACTCGCGCAGCACCTCCCGCGCCTCGCGCAGTCGACGCTCGGTTTCCGCTTCATCGACGCGAGCCGCATCCCATCGCGGAACGCCGCCCTCCCCCACCGGTACCCGCAGGACCGTGCCCTCCCTGATTGCAGAGGACAATGAAGCGCGCGGTACCGACGTCTCCTCGCCCGAGTCCTGCACCAGAACAGCAAAATCGCGTTCGAATCTGTCTACCGCGTAGTACACGTCGTCAGACATGGCGGCTCGCCTCCGCTCTTGCTGCCATCAACGGCGTCGTGGCAACGTTTGCCCCTTCCCTGTCATCACCGAATACCGCCCCTCTTCACCGATCATCACGATGACTTCGCCATCGAGATCCGTGCGATAGACCTGTCTTGCCCCGGTCTCGTAGTAGCGCAGCGCCCACGGGTCCGGATGCCCGTATGGGTTGTCCCTCCCACAGGAGATCACGACGACCTCGGGCCGCGTCGCCGCCAGCCACGCCGGCGTCACGGCATCGCGCGCTCCGTGGTGCGCCGCCTTCAACACATCCACGTCCGGCACTCCCAATTGCAGGAAGTGGTTCAGTTCCTCAGCCTCGGCGTCACCGGTCAGCAACGCCCGGAATCCGCCATACTCGACAATGACGCCGATAGAAGAGCTGTTCAAGTTCGTCGCTTCGGCCGGCGGCGGTAGCACCCTCAGCGTGACGCTCCCCAGGCTCAGCGTCCGATCGGTAGCCTCCAGGTAGGTGACCCCCGAGACTCTCACGATCTCCAACAACCCCCGGTACGTCGCGGTCGTGTGCGGCACGCCGTTGTCCATGAAGTAGCGCACCGGCAGCGCCGCGAAGACCGCGGCGAAGCCGCCGATATGGTCCGCATGCGGATGAGTCGCGATGGCCACATCCACCGTGTCGACACCGTGTCGACGCAACTGACCCAATATGTCCTGCCCGCGCGGCCCGGCGTCGATCAGAGCGACGCGCTGTTCCGGCGATATCACGACAATCGCGTCGCCCTGGCCGACGTCGAGGAAGACGAGGCGCGCGGCGCGCGCCGCGGAGCCTCCGGCCTCCGATCGGCTGCACCAGCAGCCGGCCAGGGCCACGACGGCCATTGGCCAGAGGAGTGGGAGCCACCGCCTAGCGGGCACGGTCATCTAGCGTTGCGCCTGTGTGAGTCCATGTCACGAGGTCGGGCAACGAGTCCAGGTTCTCCGCCCATCCGACGTTGCGTTGAGGGAGCGTTCGCCTCGAAGTATACCGTCCCTAACCCAGGGTACTGTCTTTAACATGGAGCTTAGGAAAGCCCTCCGCGAGGCTCGACGTACTCCTCGCCTAACTGGACCGAGATTCACTGATTCTCTGATTGGCCGACGCGCGGCTCACCAGACCACCACCTCCGAGCTTCCTGCTTGTCTCTGAACGCCGGAATTCCGTAGTGGCTTCCGATTCGCACCTCCGAGACTCTGTCATCGATTGAGGAGACCGAGGTGTGAGGTCATACGTTCATCGGGCCCCCGAGCAGGAGCACCAGCTTGATGACGTCGACCGCCCCAGCTTCGGTGCCGGTTTACCCGCCAACCTTCGCGAGATGAAGGTTAAGCCGCCGAGTGGTCATCGACACGCGAGTCCGAGGTCGATATCCCGCTGTACGCCACTTGTCTCGCAAACAGAAGGCTGCGTACTACAGACGTAATTCGCAGAATGCCAATCGAGGCTAGACGACCTCGCCGGATCGTCCGACCGCAAGCCGTGTGATCCTCGATCGGTAGAGCGCTCCTCCGGCGAAGATGGTCGTGTCCGTCGGGCTGATCGACGCGGAAAGTGTCTTGGGAGGCTCCGTGCTTGACTCGCAGCCCAGGAGTAGAAGCGCCATAGCCAACGCCATCAGACACGGGCGCCGTTGGCAACCGTACCGGTCGACATCTTGTCGAGCCAGCATAACGGTTCCTCCAAAAAGCCGGTGCCGGTCGGGCTAGTCGCTGAGATTCGTGTGCAGGCGGGATAGGATTCTGAGCTACGTCAACATCCTATGCCCCCCATCGATTCCGTCAAGCAACAGTGAAGAAACGGGCTAGGCAAGGGTCCCGTAGTACGAAGGCGAGTCGGGAACTTCCTTCTCGATCTGGACCTGCAACTTCTCAACCGGCGTTCCCTTCTTTGAAGTCGAGGGGACGGGCGTTCTTTCGCGCTCCGACCCACCTGTGTAAATACTCTGTAAAGTTGGACTCCGTTGAAGCAGACGCGGCGTGACCCTCCACCCGCGACATCCTGGACCCCATCCATGCTTTCATGACTGCGGCATGAAGATCTTCTACTGCGACCAGTTCGTCCTGCCGCTGCCGGACGGTCACCGTTTTCCGATGGCGAAGTATGGGCTGCTCCGGAGACGGGTGGCCGAATCGCGTCTGGCGGAAGTCCATCAGCTCTTGGTTCCGGAAGCGGCTGACGACGGGCAGCTGATGCTCGTCCACACACGCGAGTACGTGGAGAAGGTGCGGGACGGAAGGCTGTCGTACGCCGAGATCCGGCGCATCGGCTTTCCCTGGTCGCCTCAGATGGTAGAGCGCTCGCGCCGCTCGGTCGGCGGCACCATCGCCGCCGCGCGGAGCGCGCTGGAGGATGGAACCGCAGTCAACCTGGCCGGCGGCACGCATCACGCCTTCGCCGATCGCGGCGAGGGCTTCTGCGTGTTCAATGATGCGGCCGTCGCCACGCGCGTCGTTCAGTCGGAGAAACTCGCGGATCGAATCCTGATCATCGACTGCGACGTCCATCAGGGCAACGGCACGGCCGCCATCTTCTCCGCGGACCCCGCGGTCTTCACGTACTCTTTGCACGGCGCCGACAACTTCCCGTTCCACAAGATCGCCAGCGATCTCGACGCGGCGCTGCCCAACGGCACCACCGGCGCCGACTACCTGACGGCCCTCGAGGCCGGGCTCGACATCGCCTTGCGTCAGGCTCGCGCCGATCTCGCCATCTACCTGGCCGGAGCCGATCCCTACGTGAACGACCGCTACGGCAAGCTGGCCCTCACCTTCGATGACCTGGCGGCCCGCGATCGGCAGGTCTTCGAGCATTGCCGCGCCGCCGGCATCCCCGTCGCGACCGTCATGTCCGGCGGCTACGCCCGGCGGATCTCCGACATAGTCGAGATCCACTACCGGACGGTCAGCATCGCCGCCGAGTACGTCCGGCCGTCAGCCTGATATCGCGCAGACGTCGATCACTCCTCGCGCGGCCGACCCAAGACCAGCGGCAGCTTCACCAGGCCGCCGCGCGTCGAGAGCACCTGCACTTCGGCTTTCACGCCCGGAACGCCGTACGTCCGCACCGTGAAGCTCGCCGACTTCAGCTCTCCCGGTTGGGTCCAGCCCACGCCCACTTCCTTGTCGCGTGTGTCCGGATCGACGATACGCACGACCGGCGCGTCGCGCCGCGTCAGCGTCGAGTCGAACTGCAGAACGGCTCGATCCTCCTGCACGATCTTGACCAGTTGGGCCTGGGCCAGGGCCGTCGGGAGCTTGCCGCCGTTCGTCCACGATACCGTGACCCGGTAGGTCGAGCTGTCCGATGTCTGATCGGTTCGCTCCACGTCGACCTCGACATTTTCGATCTGCGGCAAGTGCTTGGCCAACTCGAGGTTGAACAGCGCCTCGACGCTGATCCACTGCTCGAGATCCTCCGCAGGAGCGTTTTGTGAGAAGAACTTCGGCCGGAATCCGCCGATCTCCACCGTCCCCAAATCCGGATGCTCGAACGGCTCCCACTCGCGAAAGCCGCGCCCACCGTTCTCTTCGTCGTCCCAGGTCAGGGCGTCGAACTCATCGTACTCGCCATCGCCGTTGTAGTCCTTCATGCGGCCGCCGTTCCACAGCTCGTCCCCGTACCAGATGGCACCGTAGTAGAAGTAGCCGAAATCGGGACCGTGCCCGAAGAGCGGCCGCGGCTCGGTCGGGTCTCCCGTCATCGGATTGGTCGGCACCCGTGTCATATACGTGTCGTACACGTCACCCGCCCACGGGTAGCCGGTGATCGACAATCCGAGGCTGTCGAAGTACTCGTAGTAGGCCAGATCCTGCGGGAACATCCGCTCGGCGCTCTTCGACGTCGAGGGCGGACGCAAGTGCATCGGCACGCGCGTATCCATCGAGTTCGCGACCGATACGTTCGGGTGCGTCAGCAGCCAGAGCACCGTCGCCCGCGTCTCGGGCTCGCTCAACGGAAAGTCGCCCGCTCCGGACTGCGTCCAGCCGCGTCGCGTCGCGTCCCGCCCCCTGTCCGGTCGCCAGTTCTCCGGGTAGTTGCGGTGCAGGTCGAGGCCGCCGATACCGTCCTCGTTGAAGTCACCATCGCCGTCGTTGTCGATCCCCTCGCTGACCACGATCCAGTCGCCCTCGCCCTCCGGC
>JASFLD010000085.1:0-11114 GCA_050118275.1 Gemmatimonadales bacterium | reverse complement strand
AGGTACCTGACGGCATCACGAAGCTGATCCGTTCGGAGACCGAACTCGTGATTGCCGTCTACCGCACGCAGCTCTTCAGCCCCGATGACATCGACAAGGTGAAGACAATCCAGGCGGGCTACGAGGTACAGCCGCTCTCAGCGTTTCTCGGTCAGCCCGCGCCCCTGCCGGCACCCGCGATCGACTTCCTCGAGCCGCTGTCCCGTGAAGAGATCACGAAATCGCCGAAGGTCTTTCAGCAACTGAATTTCGTGCTGCAGTTCTGCCCCACGCATCCCTCCGAGCGGGAACTCATGGATCGTTTTGCGAAGCTCGATATCGGCGCGGGCAAGACCTTTGACTGGGATGGATTCTCGCCGGACATTCAGGAGGCCGTCGGCCAGGGCATTGCCGACGCCTGGGCAGATTTCGCGCAGGTGAAGGTGCGGGGGGACGCCGGCGAGATCGGCACCGCCGATATCTTCGGCACGCGGGAGCATCTTCAGAACAACTACCTCTACCGCATGGCCGCCGCCGCGCTCGGCCTCTGGGGCAACAGCGAGGCAGAGGCAATCTATCCGGCCTATTGGATTGATGCCGACGGGCAATCACTCGATGGCGCCCAGCTCTACACCCTGCGGTTCGCGCCGGGCGAGTTGCCGCCGACGAACGCGTTCTGGTCGCTGACCATGTACGAGTTGCCGGAGATGCTGCTGGTGGCCAATCCCATCGACCGCTACCTGCTCAACTCGACCATGCTGGATGATTTCGTGCGCGACAACGACGGTGGCATCACCCTTTACATCCAGCACGACTCGCCGAGCAAGGCCCGGGAACCCAACTGGCTGCCGGCCCCCGAGGGCCCGTTCTTTATGGCGATGCGTCTCTATTGGCCGAAGGCTGAAGCTCTTGACGGCACGTGGAAACTGCCACCGCTGACGCGGGTGCAATAAAACACGCGATCAGGACGGCTCCGGTGGCAGACGAAGCAACGCAGGTAGTGAGCAAGGATGAGAGAATGAAGACCTCGACGCTGTCCAAGCCGGCGAGGGTCGAAGGCAGATGAGTAGCCTGCGGCCGCCGGGTGGTATTCCAGTCCTTCGTGGTCGTGGGACATAATCACGGTGGTCGTGCTCGTCTGTGAACGAGTGCTGTGAGACAAGAGAGGAGAGACTCATGTGTCGGTCCGCGCACTCAAGTCGGCTGATTGTGGTAGCGCTGCTGCTTTCGGCGATCCCCATAGACGCCAGGGGCCAGGAGCCTCGATACCCAGCTGGAGGCGCTTGCGACTTCAGCGGCATACCCGGGGTCGTCTGGTTCGGGAGCGATCGGCAGATGTCGATCCAGCGGCTCGCCTCCTATGCGGCGCCCGTCTACTGGTTCTCGCCCGACGAGCCGCTGCTGAATCTGGCGGAGGGCGACTCGATCCGAATTCCCGAGGCGCTCCCGTTCGAGACGGCGCCGGACCGGCCCGTTGTCTACTACCAGATCGATGACATGCTCGTCAACGAAGCGATGGTCGAGAGCGTGTACGATAGAGACGAAACCGACCCGGGGAACTCGATGGTCGACCTCGAAGCGGTCGGCGCATTCACGCTCAACTTCCTGGCATACTTCACCTCCGAGGTCGGATTGGGAGCGCATCAGCACGACCTCGAGGCGGCCGAATTCAAGCTGGTCATCGCGCGTTCCGACGGCCCGTGGATTCGAGAGAACACCGACGCTCGCTGCGAAGAGAAGACGTACGTTCTGTTGGTCACACGAGTCAGCGCCAAGGCGCACGGGATCATCTGGTTCTGGAACGTCATCGACACCGACGACGAGACCCGCTTCCCGATGCACCTGCTGGTGGAGGAAGGGAAGCACGGACTGGCCACCGACAAGAACGGCGACGGCTACTTCACCCCCGGCTACGACGTCAGCCGCCACATCAACGATGCCTGGGGCGTGCGGGACAATATCCGGTCGGGCCAACTGGTGACCGGCGGCTACCAGGCCTGGATGACCAAGGTGCGGCGACCCGAGCACCGTGTTTATCCGCCGCTGCCCGAAGACAGCCCGGGAAGGGCGTGGCTCGCGCGGCGCGGATACTACGACCCCGATGTGTCGTACATCGAGTACGAGCTGCGGCCGTTGCCGCCGGCGGAGCTGGCCGGCGATGACCGGGGCCTGTATCACTTCATGGAGTCGAAGTACGTCGAGCACTGGCCGAAGTTGCGTACGGGCCGGAGCGCCGAAGACGTTCTCGACTGGACGGCCGAAGGCTCGGTGGTCAAGTCGCTGGCGATCTCGGTAATGAACGATGGCGATTGGGGATTCTCCGCCGTATTCCCGTTCTTCATCGTGAAGAACCTCGAGACCAGAATCAGCGGTGGGTTCCTCGTTTGGCGGCTGTATTTGAAGGACGTGAAACTGAGAGACTTCGGCGCGATGCTGATGTACGCGCCGTCGGCGTCTCGTTGGTTCGACACGTACTTCGCGCTCGGCTACGAATGGTACGCAGAGGGCCCCAGGGACGCTCCCGAGAAGTTTGACGATTTCGTACTGGAGACGGGAGTCAAGTTCCGAGTACAGCTCGGGACGTCGCCGCTCAAGTTCTTGACTGTGCTCACCGATTTTTGGGGGGTTCGAGCCGGCATCAAGAATTACGGTTTCACCGACATCGACCGGCTGACCTATGTGCTCGAGTTCGGCGCCGGCGCCTGGTAGCGAGGCGAAGAGGTCCAACTCGGGAAAACGCTAAGGAGGGCGCCACGTCACGGTCGCAAACCGTCGCAGTCGCAATCCTGACCCTGTCGCCTTCCCTCGGCATTGATTGACCGGCCGGAGAAAGAGCGGCGCAGCGAACGAAGGCGGCGACCACCAGGACCCAAGCGAGCACTCTCGGCCCGCTTTTCAGCGACCGATGGTCTCGATTCAAGGGGGGCGTGGGCCGGGGGCGGGCTCGGCGAGGGCCGATGCGGGCCCACGACCTGGCTACGAGGAGATAATAGGTGAGCATCGAAGGAAGACGGATGAGCATCAACGGCCTCACTCTGAATGTGCTCGTTCAGGGCGAGGGTGATCCGGTGCTCCTACCGCACGGGTTTCTCGATTCGACCTACCTGTGGCGGGGATCATCCCTCGGCTCATCCGGGTCGGTTATGGGGTCATCGCACCGGATCAGCGAGGCTTCGGCTTGTACGGATCGAGTGAGTCTACTTCGAGCCGTCCATGGAGAGGAGCGTGAATGCGTCATCTGATTGTCGCGACGATGGCATTGTTGCCGGTCGCACCGGCGACACCGGCACACGCGCAGGAGGAGTCGGACATCCCGAAGGTGCCGCAGGCCAGCGCGACGATCATCGAGAAGGATCCAGGCATGCCGAGCTGGTTGGATGACGCCCACGGGCACGTCGGCTTCCCGGACGGGGGGAAGGGCGCCATGGGGGTCGGCGCCGCCCACGGGAGCGGGCTCGTCCACAGAGGCGGGGAACTCGTAGACAAGTCGGAGGGTGGCCGAATCGAGGGGCGCTACAAGATCGTCCCCATCCCCTACGTCAACTACAACCGCTCGATTGGTGGCACACTCGGCGCGCTGCCCCTGGTAATGTTTAACCCGATCGCCCGCGACACGGTCTCGCCGTCCTCGATGGGCGGGATGCTCGGGATGTATTCGACGAACAAGACTTGGTTCGTAGTCGGGTTCGCGCGGGTCCATCTGTCGCGGGATGATTGGCGCGTCAGCGGCGCGGGTGGAGTTGGGTCCCTCAATTTCCAGTTCTACCTGGACAACCCGATCAATCTCTGGGTGCCATACAACACCCGCGCCAACTTCGCTTTCCTGCAGGTTGAGCGCAGAATTATCGGGGGAGTCTATGGCGGAGCCAGTTACGTCTACACACGGTTTCGAAACACGACGGACTTGGCTCCCGATACCAGCGTGACGACGACGTTGCACGGGTTCGGGGTCTCGGGGTCGCTGGACCTTCGGTCCAACGTCTACTACCCCAGAACCGGGCTCTTGACGAACATCAAGTACTTCGGCTACCCGAAGGCTTTCGGCAATGACTTCGAGTCCAACACGGTCGACCTCGACTACAATCACTACTGGTCACTCAGAAATCGGACGGACGTGATCGCAGCTCGGGCTTTCGCCGGACTGGGGCTAGGCGACCTTGCCTTCAACCAGCAATACGTCGTCGGTCGGCGGAACGACATCCGCGGCTACACGCAGGGTGCGCATCGCGGCAATTATCTCGTGGCTGTGCAGGCGGAATACCGTTGGAACTTCCGGAGACGGCTGGGAGCAGTCGGTTTCGTTGGCCTAGCGACCGTGTTCGAGGCGATCAACGAGTCGGACGACGGGAAGTTACGGCCGGGAGTCGGAGCCGGCATCCGGTTCACGGCGTTCCCGGACAACCACATGAACGTTGGAGTCGATGCCGCGGTGGGCGATGGGGACTGGGGGCTCTATTTTCGCATCGGCGAAGCGTTCTAGATCGGTTCGGCTCTCGTGGTAGATCGGCACTACCGCCCTCGCACCGGCCGAACTATACAGGTGGCGAGCGCAGCGTACGATCGCAGCTGACCGACGACGAGGCGCAGGCGCCCGAGGCAGCGCCTCTGGGTGCCGCTGTCACTACAACGCGTGGCCTAACGGCCCCGAGAATGCGTAGAGGAGGAGTCTTTATCAGTTGGGCGGGCAGTCGTTCGTCGAGGTGATCTTCTTCAAGGACGAGACGGCGTTCTAAGACTTCACGCGGGGTAACTTCGAGTTTGCCGCACAGGTCTCGGCAGTGGCGCTGATCGCAGGCGCTTCTGCGGACCTGGCTTAAAACAAAGGAGTGGCGGTGATGACCATGACCAAGGCCGGCCTCATGTACGAGGCGGCCGTCGGCGGACAGAAGTTCAGGTACCAGCCGATCGCTGGATAGAAAGGAGCTGATGTCCATGGCGGGTAAGCGAATCATCATCGGCCGCCTCGGGATGGTCGTCGTCGCTGGAGGTCTCGCGTCGGCCTGTGGGCTGTTCAAGTCCACCACGCGCCTGGAGGTCCGGTCTTTCTCGGAGAGCACAATCGCGGTCACCGGCGATATCCGCTACGGCGTCTGGGACGTCACCTCGATCTATCTGCAACCCTACGCCGGTGGACCGGAGCAGGTGCGGGCCGAGGCGATCGCGGAGGAGCTCCGGGCGGCGGTCATCTCGATCATCGCCTATTCCGTCGATGTCGTGGCTCTGGGTCGGAGCGACCTACCGCCACAACGCCGGGCGGGGCTGTACGGGGACCGTTTACTCGAGTTGGCGACATTGCCCCTCGATCGGGGTTGGCCGGATTATCCATACAGTAGGGAGCAGCTCGAGGCCCTTGCCGACTCGGCTCGAGCCCAGGCAAAGCTGCTCGATGCGTTGGCTATGGCTCAACCCGTCATCGATGCTCTGGTCGACGTCGGCGCCGAGCTCATCGACTCGCTGGATGCGCAAGTCATCCGCGCCTATGACGAGATTCTCGCCGGGATCGAGAGGGACCACGCGGCCGAACTCCAGTTCGATGCGCTGGCCAAGGGTGGGCAGTTGCAGATGTTCAGGGAGGTTCAGCTGCTGAGCGAGTACAGGCGCGGCGAGCGCGCGGCGTTGGACAGCCTTTACGTCATCTTCCCCGAAGCGCGGGAGCTGGCGGAAAATGACCCGCCGACGAGAGCTGACCTTCTGAGGATCGAAGATCGGATAACGGAGAGGTTCGGCAGGCTGAGCAACGCCGTCGGACAGTTGCAGCCGAGGTTGACCTTGTACTACGCGAAGCTTCGCGAGCTGGAGGCGCGCAACAACGCTATGACGCAACGGCTGAGCCGGGGGCGACTGGCGTTGGTGGCGTGGTCGCTTGGGCACCAGCGGTTGGCCTCGGGCGTCACCGACCCGGCCAGGATCGACGTTGGTGGAATCCTGACCAGTCTCACCCGGCGCCTGTGAGATGAACTCCCTTGACCGTGATCGACATCCGCGGGACTTTCACCGTGGATGGAGAAGGCCAGACGACGGTAGGGCAGCGAGATGCGAGTGGAAACATGAACTTTCAAGGCATGAAGGAGTCCTCATGAAAACGAGAGCGAGATTGATCCCGACCACGGTCTTCGCGGTGCTGGCGCTGCTGGCCGCCGCGAAGACCGAAGCGCAGATCATCGCGGACACCTCTGAAGCGAATATCGGCCGTCCGGAGTACTCACCCCACGTCCATCGGGGTTACCCGCTGCGGGTGTTTTGGGGCGATACCCATCTGCACACGGCCTACTCCACCGACGCCGGGATGATTGGAAACTACCTGGGTCCGGATGAGGCTTATCGTTTTGCGCGCGGCGAGATGGTCGTCTCCAGCGCCGGTGTGAAGGCGCGGCTGATTCGTCCCCTCGATTTCCTCGTGGTGGCGGATCACGCCGAGAACCTGGGATTGGCGCCGATGATCGCCGAGTCGAACCCGGAGCTATTGAAGACCGAATTCGGCCGCCGGATCCACGACCTCGTGAAGGGTGGCAAGAGCGGTGAGGCCTACGCGTTGTGGGGTGCGGGAATGTCGGCACGCCAGGATCCGCTGGCGGGGCAAGACGCGCTCACCCGATCGATATGGGAGCGGCTGACGACCTCGGCCGAGCAGTTCAATCAGCCGGGCGTGTTCACCGCACTGATCGGCTTCGAGTGGACCTCGAGCCCGGGCGGCAGCAACCTGCATCGCAACGTGATCTTCCGTGACGACAAAGACAGAGCGGACCGCGTCCTGCCGTTCTCCAACTACGACTCCACCGATCCGGAGGATCTCTGGAATTGGATGAGGGCTTATGAAGAGAAGACGGGGGGACGACTACTGGCCATTCCCCACAACGGCAACCTCTCCAACGGCCTGATGTTCGATGCGGTGACCCTCACCGATCGGCGGCCGCTCGATCGCGACTACGCCGAGCGTCGCATGCGCTGGGAGCCGCTGTACGAGGTCACACAGATCAAGGGTGATGGGGAGACGCATCCGTCGCTGTCGCCCAACGACGAGTTCGCCGACTACGGGACCTGGGACAAGGGCAGCTTCGCCAGCGCCAAGACGCCCGACATGATCCCCAGGGAGTACGCCCGGGAGGCGTTGAAGCGAGGACTGGAGTACGACCGCGATCTCGGGGCGAATCCATTCAAGTTCGGCATGGTGGGTTCGACCGACTCGCACACATCGCTGGCCACGGCAGAAGAGAACAACTTCTTCGGCAAGGCGACTCCGACCGAACCCGGGACTCCCGGCAGATTCGAGGAGATGATTACAGGGTACATAGAAGACCCCGAGGGGCGCGACTACGCGATCCGCCACTACAAGGCTCTCGCCTCTGGCCTGGCCGCGGTCTGGGCGACCGAGAACACGCGCGAGGCGCTGTTCGACGCCATGCAGCGCAAGGAGGTCTACGCCACCACCGGAACCCGGATGATCGTGCGCGTCTTCGCCGGCTGGGATTTCGAAGCCGACGAGGTCTTTCGACCGGACTTCGTCGAGACCGGCTACGAGCGCGGTGTCCCCATGGGCGGTGACCTGAGCGAGGCTCCCGCCGGCGGGACTCCCAAGTTCATGGTGCGGGTGCTGCGGGATCCCGATGGCGCGAACCTGGATCGCATCCAGATCGTCAAGGGCTGGCTCGACGGGTCGGGGGAGCAGCATGAAACCGTGGTCGATATCGTCTGCGCGGACGATCGTCGCATCCGGGATAATCGCTGCGAGCGCCCCGTGGGCAACACCGTGAATGTCGAGGCGGCGACCTATACCAATACGATCGGAGACGCGCTGCTGTTCGGTTTCTGGAGTGACCCGGACTTCGACGCGTCTCGCCGGGCGGTCTACTACGTACGCGTGCTGGAAATCCCGACGCCACGCTGGACGACATACGATGCGGCGTTCTTCGGCGTCGATCGTCCGGAGGATGTGCCGGCAACGCAGCAGGAGCGGGCCTACACATCACCGATCTGGTATACGCCGTAGGTATGACGTGACGCAGAGGTGTTGTAGCGTTCCTTTTCGTGAATCTGCTCGTGATCGTCATCGTGGATCGAGCTATCAATAGCCGTTCAGGATGACGGTCACGAGCAGGGTGCTGAGATGATACGAATGCTGGCCAATAAGTGATCTCACCAGCGGGGACCTGTCCGAGCCTCGAAACCATTGTCGATCAGTTGTCGAATGTCCGCGGGCCCCCGGAACGAAGGGGACACTTCCCTCCGCGCCCCAATAGCATTGTCGATCAGTTGCCGCAGACCTATTCTGGCGAGGCGTTTGGGGCGCTTCCGTGACCGAGGTGAGTCGCGCACTGGAGGGAGAGCGTGAGAATCGCCGACATGAACTGGATGCAGGTCGACGAGTACCTGAAGACCGACGACCGGGCCGTGGTTCCGCTGGGGAGCACGGAGCAGCACGCTTACTTGAGCCTGCTGGTGGATGCGCTGATACCGGAGCGGCTGGCGCGGGACGCCGCCGAGCCGCTCGGGATTCCGGTCTTTCCCGTGGTGCCCTACGGGCTCTCGCCTTACTTCTCGGCGTTTCCCGGAACCGTCACCCTGCGGCTGGAAACCTATGTGAGCCTGATCCGAGACATTCTTGACAGCCTGTCCGGTGCCGGATTCCGTCGCATCGTCCTGGTGAACGGCCACGGCGGGAACGCTCCGGCGGGTTCCGTGGCGGTGGAGTGGATGGCGGACAATCCGGGCCATCAGGTGAAACTGTTCAACTGGTGGATCGCGCCCAAGACGCTGGCCAAGATCAGGGAAGTCGATCCGGTGGGCTCGCACGCCTCGTGGATAGAGAACTTCCCCTGGACGCGTCTGGCGGGCGTGGTGCTTCCCGAGGAGCAGAAGCCGCTCATCGACACGGCGCTGAAATCGGTCCTCGATCCCGCCGCGTTCCGGGCGGCGGTGGGCGACGGAAACTACGGTGGCGTCTACCAACGGCCCGACGAGGAGATGATGGCGATCTGGGAAGTGGCGGTGGCCGAGGCGCGCGCGGCGATGGAGACCGGATGGGCGTGAGGCGAGCGCCGGCTGGCACGGACCCGGAGGGCTCCCTCCGCTCGAATCCACCCGTCCTCATCTGGGGTGCTGGAGCCATGGGAGGGACGATCGGCGGCGTGCTGGCCAGGGAAGGCCAGCCGCTGGTCTTCGTGGACCGGGCGAAGGATCATGTCCGGGCGATGAACGAACGGGGCCTGCGGATCACCGGGCCGCTGGCCGATTTCTCGGTGTCGGTGAAGGCTACGGATCCCGACGATCTCCAGGGCATGTTCGAGACGCTCTTCCTCTGCGTGAAATCCCACCACACCCGGCAGGCGTTGGCTCAACTGGAACCCCACCTGGCCGACGATGGAGCTGTGGTCTCGATCCAGAACGGGCTCTGCGAGGCGGAAATCGCCGCGGCGCTCGGCCCCGACAGAACCGTGGGCGCCTTCGTCAACTTCGGCGCCGACTACCTGGAGCCAGGGGTGATCCACTGGGGCGGCCGGGGCGCGGTGGTTGTGGGAGAACTGGATGGGCAAACGACGCCGAGGGTACGGGCTATCCACAGGCTGCTGCGCCGATTTGAGCCCGATGCCCGCCTCACCGGAAACATCTTCGGCTACCTATGGGGGAAGCTGGCTTACGCCGCGCTGCTCTTCGCCACGGCGCTGACCGACGGCTCCATCGCCGATGTGCTGGCGGCGCGAGAACACCGACCGGTTCTGATCGCGCTGGCCCGCGAGGTGGTGGCGGTGGCGGAGGCCCGCGACGTGGCGCTCGAGGGCTTCGATGGTTTCGACCCGGAGGCATTTCGGAGCGCTGTGTCCGACGAGCGGGCCGAGGCCTCGCTGGACGACCTCGTCACCTTCAACCGCCGCTCCGCCAAAACGCACAGCGGGATCTGGCGCGATTTGGCCGTGCGTAAGCGCCCGACCGAGGTCGACGCGCAGTTGGGCGCGGTGGTTCGCCTCGCTCGGGAGGTCGGTGTTCGCACGCCGCTGACCGAGCGGCTGGTGGGACAGATCCACGAGATCGAGCGGGGGAAGCGTGAGCGAAGCTGGAGCAACCTGGAGGAACTTCGATGAATTTGGAGTTCAGCGGCCGTACGATCATTGTCACCGGCGGCGGCCACGGGCTGGGGCGCGCGATGGCCCAGGCGTTCGCCCAGCTGGGAGGCCGTGTCTGGACGTGTGACGTCGTGGAGGACGAGTTGGCCGAGACCCAGGAGTCGTGCGACCCGGCGTGCGAGGTTCGCACCGTGGACGTTCGCGATCGGGAGGGAGTGAAGAGTTTCGTGGAGGAGGCGTCGCGCGAGTCGGGTAGGGTGGACATCCTGGTGAACAACGCGGGCGGCGTGGTGGGGCAGGTGGGCCGGCCGTTGGAGGAAGTCGCACCTGAAGAGTGGCAGGTCATCTTCGACGTGAACCTGACCGGCGCGTTCAACTTCGCCCAGGCGGTGGCTCCGGGCATGAAGGAGGCGGCGTGGGGCCGCATCGTGAACATCTCCTCCGGTGCCGGCCTGCGGGTCAGCCTCACCGGCATCCAGGCCTATGCCTCGGCCAAATCGGGCCTGATCGGCCTCACCCGGCAGCTGGCCCACGAGTTAGGGCCCTCCGGCATCACGGTCAACTGCGTGGCCCCGGGCTTTGTCCGATCGAACCCGACGACCGAACGACAGTGGGAGGCGTACGGCGAGGAGGGCCAGCGGAGATTGGTCGAGTCTATCGCGATGCGCCGATTGGGCCGGCCCGAGGACATCGCCCACGCGGTCCTGTTCTTCTCGTCCGATTACGCCTCTTGGATCACGGGTCAGACCCTCAGCGTGGATGGGGGACGCTGACCTGCCCTTGGGGGCACGCCTCAAGGGTCGCCTCGCGCGCGCCATTCGACGGGTGCTTCAATAGCCGACGACCTCGAGGTGCGGCACGCGCCGGTACTGGTCCGCGTGGCGCGTCACTACGGGAATTTGATGCGCCAGGCCCGTCGCGGCGATCCAGAGGTCGTTGGCGCCGATGAGCAGCCCGTTTTCCTTCAGGTAACGGAACGTCTTTCCGTACTCCCAGCACACGTCGGCGGTGCACGGGAGAACTTGGAATGGCGCGATGAACCCCTCCCAGCGCTCGCGCTCGCCGGATGGCCAGCCC
>JASFLD010000084.1:0-11125 GCA_050118275.1 Gemmatimonadales bacterium | reverse complement strand
CGTAGGAATAGTCCCCGGCGGCCTCGATGTACTTGATCGCGTCCACCCGCAGAAACGCCAGGTGGTCATCCAACCGCAGCAGCAGCCGGTCCTCGTAGTCCAACGGTCCCGCGGGCGCCGATTCGGGCCGCGGCACCTCCAGTTTTTCCAGCGCCGCGGCCAGCCGTTCGGGCGTTACCGGCTTGAGTAGATAATCGAGGGCGTTCACCTCGAAAGCACGCAACGCATGGCGCTCGTACGCCGTCACGAAGATGACCGCCGGCTCCGGCTCGATCAGCTCCAGCAGGTCAAAGCCTGTTTCAGCGCCCAGCTGGATGTCGAGCAGAACAATGTCAGGCTTCTCGCGCACAATAACGTCGACCGCGGCCGAGACGGAATCCGCTTCGCCGACGATGTCCAGTTCCGGGTGCGCCGCCAACAACGAGCGAAGCTCGCTGCGCGCCAACCGTTCATCATCGACGATCACGACCCTGCGTGCGCCGCTCATCAGCTCCGCGTTCTCTGGCTACGTATCCGCACGATCGCTCGCACCCAATCGCCCTGCTGAACGACGCGAAACTCGAACAGCCCGGGGTAGAGGTGAGCCAGCCGTTCCCTCACGTTCCGCAGTCCAATCCCGGCACCGTCAGCGGTCAGATCGGCGCCAACGCCGTTCGGGACCAGCGCGCCTGTGTTGGCGACCTCGATCTGCAGGTAGCCATCTTCCGCCTCACGTGCCTGAATCCTCAAATGCAGCCGGCCCCGACTGGTACGCATCCCGTGCTTCACCGCATTCTCCACCAGCGGGTGCAGGATGAAAGCCGGCACCGGCCTGTCACCCACCTCGGGATCGATGTCGATCTCGGCGACCAGTTTGTCCTCGAACCGCGTCTGCTCGATCCGCAGATAGCGCGATAGCACGTCGACTTCTTCACGCAGCGCCACTTCGTCCAGCGGCGCCTTCACCAGGGTGTAGCGCAAGAACTCGGACAATTGTGTCACCACGTCGCGCGCCCGATCCCGGTCCTCCTGTATCAGCGCGCGGATCGAGTTCAGCGCATTGAAGAGAAAATGCGGGTTCAGTTGGTAGGAGAGCGTCTCGAGTTGCGCTTCATGAGCCAGTGCCTTCGCCTCCGCGGCGTTCCGTTCCTGTACCTTCGAGTACCGCCAGAACTCGATCCCCAGGAATGCCGCACTCCAGGCGAGCATCACGAACGCATGATCTGGAAAGGCCATCCGGTAGCTGCCCCAATCGATCGCCAACCCCGCGCCATTCCACGGCGCCGACTCGATCAACCGATACAGCAACTGCCAGACAGCACTCGCGGCCACCGATGCGATGAACGCCACGCCGGCGATCGTCTTGATGCCCACTGGCCGCTCCATCAGCCAGCGATACAGCAAGTAGAGGATCAGGCTCAGTCCCATCCCCAGCGCCGCGCGCAACATCTTGGAGCCGAGCATGCCGACCATCTCGGCCTCCGACAGACTCGGCAGACCGGACAAATACGTGCTCAGCCCGTAGGCGCCCCAGACGACGATCTGTATCATCCAGAACGTCAGACGTGCAGGCACCTCGTTGGCTCTCGACTCGAGCATGGAAATGACACGCCCCCGTTGTCTCGATTCTGCCGGGCCGCGAGCGCCCTCTTCGCTTCCGCGGCACGCTAATGTACAACGCTATCAGTATCTGGGGAGAAAAGCCCGCGCAAGCGAATTGATGGGCGGTTTCGCACGCTTGTCCGTCGACCTAGGCAGACGCCGCTCATCGAGCCTGCCGGCCGCTGGCCGGATGCGCCTCCGGATGTCGATCGCCGTCCAACGGCAGCGGCCGACGTCGCTACCACCAGCCCGTGCCGGGTGCGCCTTTGAACGGCCCCACGATCTCTGGAGTGATCCAACCTCCGTAGAAGCCGCCCGGCTGAGGCGCGACGCGCCCGCCGCCGACACGGCACTCGACTCTTGCCGGGTAGAACGAGAGGTGCTCGGTAATCCCCTCATAGCCGGCCAGCGGCGACGGATAATCCCATGCCACCTCGCCGATCAACCGGCCGCCGACGCGCAAGGACCAGTATCTCGCCCGGCCTTTCCACTCGCACCGCGAGCTGCGACTCGATGGCTCGAGATGCTCCAGCTTCACATCTTCGAAGGGCAAATAGAATGTCGGTGGGCTAGCGGTTTCGAGCACGCGCAGCGCGCGCGAGCTTTCGGCCAGCAGAAGACCGCCACCGCGGACTTCGACCCTCCGTCCATCTGGCTCGATGCTCGGCGGTCGCGGATAATCCCAAACCGACTCCTGGCCGGGCCCCGGCCGCTCAGCGAACTCCGGGCGCCTCTGTCCCCGGTACTCCCAACGGTCCCGCGCCCGTTTCATGGAGGGCGGCATCTGGTCCGTCAATCAGGTCTCCCTTCGCGCTGAAGCAGCCCCAGCCATTCGGGGACGATCGAGAATCGACGCACTCACCAGCGAACCAGTCGAGCCGGCCGGTGACGCACGCGGGACGGAGATCAGCGCTTCAGAACGAATACGGGATCAGTCGCGGGCCCTGACCGTCGGGGACCACCAATCGCATGATGATCGTGTCCGGCGCCGGACCACCACCGCCGTAGACCGGGAAGTACGCGTCTCGGAGCGGCGTGAGATCGAAGTACAACGTCCGCCTCAACAGTGCATCGCACGGATCGTTGTTGTCCTCATGGGCTAGGAGAACGTTGACCTGGACCGGGAACGACTCCATCCAGCCGCCCCACGCCACGAGGTGGTACTCATGGTGGGCACAGCCTCCGCCGTGCTCGACGTCCAGGGTCAGCGTGGATCCTTCCAACGAATAGCCGACCAGAGCCAATGGGTCCTGTGGCCACGCTTCCGGTTGCGTGTCGAAGTCGACGATGATCGGACTGATCCCACGAACGAGGCGCTCGAGCTCTGTCGCCGCAAAGGCGAGGCCCGCCGGAAGCGTCGTTGTGGCGCCCTTGACGGTGGCTTCACGATCGCCGTACCGGAAAGCCAGCTCGTAGTAGAACTGATCGCAGCACGGGTTCCCGAAGTCCTCGCCGTCGTGCTCGATTATCCCGCCGTTCAGCAACAGGTCGGAGTAATAGCGGACCTGATCCGGGCTGAGATGCGCCAGCACCTGGCCCGCTTGGAAGTCACACAGATTGACGCACGAGACGCCACGTAGCTCATACGCGGCGCCATCGACTGCGTATGTGTAGTCCGCTCCCGCTACACCGCCGATCACATGGAGTTCGATGTACACGTCCTCGGCGACGGGTTCCTGGGGGTCCGACCCGCACGCCGGAATGGCCAGCCCGGCCGCCACGAGCGTCAGCAGCCCGGCGAAAGAGCGAAGATTCCAGTATTTCATGATTCGGCTTCTCGCCACCCGTTAGCAGTCACGTGCATCTGCGACCACACTTCCTGCACTAAGATAGACGATCGAAGGCCGATATGTGTGACAAGCGCGGACCTGTGGAAGCAGGATGAACGCGAAGCCGCCGTTGCCTTCGCCGAGCTCAACCTCGAGTCCTTCCCGGAATCCGGCTCCACCCATACCCTGCTCGGGCAGGTCTACGCCGAGCTCGGCGATCGAGACCGGGCGATCACGCACCTCGAGACAGCGCTCGAGATCAACCCACGCAATCCCGCCGCTCGACGGGCGTTCGAATCACTACGAGGAGCGAACTAAGGCTCGTTGCCCGCAATCAGCCCGCTCCTGATCGCGAGCTGCGCCTCGCTCGCTTCCATCATCGGCTCCAGCCGGTACTCGTACCGCGTGCGCGTCCGAATGCTCGCCGTACCCGACATGCGCCCACCGTCCCGCAGGTACTCGATCTCGAACGGCCTGCCGACGGAATCGGCGTAGACCTCACGGAAGCGCGGCGCCCAGCCCTGGCCCGCCACATCGACGACACCGACCCGCAGCAACTCGTCGCCCGCCTGCAGCCCCGCCTCTTCGGCTGAACTGTTGGGAACGATGTTCGCGACGGATACGGTCCCCGCTTCGCTGTAGTCGGCGTAGACGCCGAGCAGCGGTTCGACGATCGTATCGACCCGGAACTCGACTCCCGCCAGTTCGAGAATCTCTGCATAGGGCAACGGCTCTCGGCCGTCGATGTACGCGCGATAGAACTGATCTGTCTCGTCATCGCCGAGATACCCGGCGATGTAGTCCAGCAGGTCCTGGGTGGTGAATCCGCGACCGCGCTGATAGTGGTCCCGATAGAGCCGGTACATGACGTCGTCCAGGCTGTTCCGATTGCCGGTCGCCGCCCGAATCTTGATGTCCAGCAGAAGGCCGATGAGCGATCCTTTGCTGTAGTAGTAGCCGCTGCCGATTGGAATTGGATTGATCCAGGTGGCCAGGCTAATGTCCTCCACCGAGGCCTGGTAAGGCTGGCTCTCCACGCCGTTCAGGTTGCCCTGCATCGCGGACCAGAACTGCTCTTCGCTCGACAGCCCGGTGCGCGCCAGGATCAGCGGCCCGTAGTAGCTAGTGAATCCCTCCGACACCCAGAGCAACGGCGTGTACTGCTCGCTCTCGTAGTCGTACGGCCACATCTCGGCGGGCCGAATCCGCTTGACGTTCCAGGCGTGATAGTACTCGTGCGACAGCAGCCCGAAACCGAATCCTTGACCGATCCGTTCCGGGCTCTCATACGCCTCGATCGGCATGATGTCCAACTGCGAGTTGGCATGCTCGAGCCCGCCGCTCGAGTTGGCCTGTCCGGAATGCAGATACATGAACGTCGTGTAACGCTCGTAGGGCGGTTCGCCGAACAAGTCGTGCGAGTAGTCGGCGATCCGCTGCAGCGCGTCGAGCATCACCTGTCGCGCCTGCTCGGGTATGGCATCCGCGGGGTAGAGCGCCAGGCGAATCCAACGTCCGTCCGCCTGCGCGCTGTCGATGGCGAAGTGACCTAGGAACGTCGGGTTGTCCACCAGCTCGTGAAAGCCTGCGGCCGTGTATATGCCGGTCTCGGGCTCTTCCAGTTCCGTGGCCACGCGCCAGCCGGCGGGCAGCTCGAACCGCAGCCGGGCCGGGAGGTCATACCGCTTCTCGGGATAGAGGAACAAGTTGGTGCCGTTTAGCAGTCCGAAGTCCGACTGCAGCACGCAACCGTCCAACGACAGGTTGTTGGCCAAGAAGTCGAAGGTCACCCGCACGCGTCGGCTCCCCTGACTGAACACGCGCCAGGTGTCCTTGTCGGCTCGCTCCCAGCGAAGCGTCGACCCACCGCCATCGACGGCGGCGAAATTGCGAACGTACCGCGCGTAGTCGTTGATCGCATAGAAGCCGGGCGTCCAAGCGGGCAGCGAAACGAGAGTCTCTCCGCCGGTCGCCGGCACAGTGGCCTCGACGTGGAAGAGCCCGGTGTTCGGGTCTTCGACGCGCACCAGATAGTCGACCCGCTCTTGCGCCAACCCCGGCGCGGTGACCGCGACGACGAACAGCAGCGCCAGGCTAGTACGACAAGTCACCATCAGATCTGCTCCCTTTCAAGCTATTGCCGGAGATTCATCGGTTTGACGCATCCAGCCGCGACAACGTTGGCTCGAGTGATGTTGCTGGTCACTGCGGCCTTCGCCGCTTAGCTTTCGTGCCAATCACGCCCGTACGCCGTCAATCCCTAGATAGCGGGTGAAACGCATGTATGCACTTACGTCCCCGGCGGTCCATCCGTTTCAGTTGGCGCGGGCGGTTGGCCCTGTCCTCGCCGCCGCTAGCCTTTTCGTGGTCTCCCCGTCCGTCGCTCAAGAGGTCTGGCCGGATACGGAGTGGCCACGCTCGACTCCGGAAGAGCGGGGACTCGAACCGGAACTCCTCGACGCTCTGGTGGCGGCGATCCGGGAGGGTCAGCGCTTCCCAGACCTGCACAGTCTGCTGGTCGTCAAGGATGGCTACCTGGTCGTGGAGGAGTACTTCGCCGGCTTTGACCGGGACCGTCTGCACACCCTCCAATCGGTGACCAAGAGCATCACCTCAGCGCTGATCGGTATCGCCATTGCGCGAGGCGACATCGCGGGCGTCGAGGAGCGAGTCATCGACTTCTTCCCCCAGTGGCGAGATGAGATGGAGCGGGACCCTCGCTGGGCGGTGGTGCGAATGGAGGACCTGCTTACCATGCGCAGCGGCACCGACTACCACGAGCGCGGTCAGGATTCCCCCCACTTTCAACTAAACCGCACCCTACACGGCTGGGATCGTTTCTATCTCGACCGGCCCATGGTGCGTGAACCCGGCACCTATTGGCAGTATGACTCCGGCGGCGTGATCCTCATCTCCGCCATGTTGAAGCAGCGGAGCGGAATGCACGCGGATGCGTACGCTCAGCGCTTCTTGTTCGAACCCATTGGAATCGACCAGGCCAACTGGTTCCGCAACCTCGACGGCCACCCGCACACCGGCGGCGGCCTCGACCTGTTGCCCCGTGACATGGCCCGCTTCGGTCTCCTCTATCTGCGCGGGGGGCGTTGGCGTGACCGGCAGATAGTGCCGCAAGCCTGGGTCGACGAATCGACCCGTCAGCACGTCGACTTCGATCCGCCACGCGGCCGGACCACCGGTTACGGATATCTATGGTGGATGCTGGCGCCCGATCCGCGGGGCGCCGGGACCGAGCCGATTTACGCCGCCATGGGATTTCGGGCCCAATACATATTCGTGGTGCCCGAGTACGACATGCTCGTTGTGGTGACCGGCGGCACGACGAACGGTCAGGATCAGCGACGGCCCATAGAGTTCCTCTACTCGCACATCTTGCCCGCGGTCAGACGCTGAGGAAGGCGACCCCGATGCGCACACGGATACTGCGACAGCTCATCTTTCCTCTGGTCCTGGCGTGCCTGCCGCCGCTCTCACTTCACGCGCAGGCCGTCGTACCCAGATTCGAGATCGGCCGCAGCCCGATACAGCTCGAGGGCCCATCACGCCTCGGCGTCTATCTCGGCGGCATGGGTCGCGAGGCCGCGTTCTTCGGCAGCGAGACCGGCGAGTTCGAGGCTTGGGCCTGGCCGGTGAAGTTGCTGCATGGTTTCCGGCTCGGCTTCGAGGTTCCCGAGTACAGCCAGCCGATCCCCGGACACCAGGTGGCCAAATGGGTGATCGTGCGACCCGAACTGATGACCGTGGTCTACTCCCACGCCGCCTTCACCGTCAAGCAGCACTTCCTCGTACCGCTCCATGAGCCG
Source organism: Gemmatimonadales bacterium (assembly GCA_050118275.1). Classification (GTDB taxonomy): domain Bacteria; phylum Gemmatimonadota; class Gemmatimonadetes; order Palauibacterales; family KS3-K002; genus JASFMO01. Next base: position 3,954 of record JASFLD010000084.1, on the reverse strand, counting down.
GGGATCATCATGCTGCTCGACATCGCGACGGTCCGACCGCTGGAGATCGTGGCATCGTTCCAAGCCGACCTGGACTTGATGTGGCCTGCCGGGATCGGCGGCCAGTACGCGTTCTACGATTCGGACAACCGCCGCTTCATCCTGTCCGAGAGTCGGCGCGAGTACAACGCCTATGTCGGCTCGCCGTTCGCCACCGAAGGCTCGACCCACCCGGCCCACGCGACCCCCGATGCCCCCTCGGTCTTCCGCATCGCCGTCGACTCGGGTCGCATCGGCCACGAGCTCGTCCCTATCGTCATCGCCGGCGGCATCATGCCCCGCGATTCGGTCACTGCGCTTTACGAGCGATTGATCGAAAGCGCGCGGCCTTACTACGACGAGCGGGTCGAACACGCTCGATTCTTGAGGGAAGAGCTGGTCTCGGTCCAGACGCCCGACAGCCTGCTCAACCTCGCCTTCGAGTGGGCGAAAGTGAATCTGGACGAAGCGCTGGTCTGCAACCCCGACCTGGGATGTGGCCTGGTCGCGGGTTACGGCCCGTCCGGTCGCGGACGCCGGCCCGGTTTCGGCTGGTTCTTCGGTGGGGACGCTTCCATAAACACCCTGGGCATTGTCGCCGTCGGTCACTACGAACTCGCGCGTCACGCACTCGCGTTTCAGGCGCGCTACCAGCGCGACGACGGGAAGATGCCACACGAGATCACGCAGTCCGCCTTGCGGACCAGAAAGGACTGGTTCAGCGAGTTCCCTTACGCCTACTACCACGCCGACACGACGCCTTACTGGATCGTCGCCCTGCATCGCTACTGGCTGGCCAGCGATGATACGACGTTCGTGCGCGATCAACGCGAAACTCTCACCAAGGCTTACCGCTGGTGCCTGGAGCACGACAGCGATGGCGACCACATCGTGGACAACACCGCGGGCGGCCTCGGCGCCATCGAGGTCGGCGGCCTTTCGGAGGGGATGCACCAGGACATCTACCTGGCCGCGGTCTCGGTCGAGGCGCTGCGCGGGATGGCCGACCTCGCCGCGGCACTGGGCGAGGTGGAGTTGGCGGCTGAGGCACGCGAATATTTCCAAGACGCCAGGACGAACTTCGAGCGCGAGTACTACATGGAGGACGTCGACCGCTACGCCTTCGGCGTTCTCGAGGGCGGAAGAACGAATCCCGCGATCACCGCCTGGCCCGCCGTGGCCGGCGCCTTCGAGTTGCTTGACCCGGAACGCGCCGGGCCAACCTTGGATGCGCTGGCCTCGCCGGCGCTGATGACCGAGTGGGGCGTGCGGCTCCTCTCCAGCGACCATCCGCTGTACGACCCGCTACACTACAACAACGGCGCCGTCTGGCCGTTCATGACCGGCTTCGTCAGTTGGGCCCTGTTCAACTACGGTCGGGAAGAGGCAGGCTATAGGGCGTTGAAGGCGAACGCGGAGAGCACCTTCTTCGGCGCCCTGGGAAGGAATCCGGAGCTAATGTCGGGAGCCTATCACCAGACCCTGGACACGACCGTGCCACAACAGTTCTTCGCGACCAGCATGATCCCGACGCCGCTCATCCTCGGGCTACTGCGGCTGCGACCCGACCTGGCCCGCGATCAGCTGAGAATCGATCGACGCTGAGCGGCGTGACGCCCGCCCGCGCCGATGCCATCGCACCCGCCAGCGGCGCCGAGGGAGGCACTCCCTAGGCTGACCTGAACGGCCGATTCTTCGTCGAACTCCAGCCTCCAGGGCGTCGAGCGTGACGATGAACGGGCCAGAGCTACGATTGTGAAAAGAGCCCCGCCCGCACCGGCTCTGTGGTGCGGGCGGGGCGGGCGGCGCTCAGGTTGGTCAACCGATGCGAAACTGCTTCACCATCCCGTGCGCCACGTGGGGCTGTCCGTCCCCCGCATCGGGTACGAAGCAAAGCAGCGCGTATTCTCCCGGCTCGAAATCGACCTCGATCACGTTGCTTACACCTCGCGCCAGTCCGGTCACACCGCCGACCGGCTTCCCCGGCGACTCACCCTTTCGTGTCATCACCCAGTTGAGGAAGTCGCCCGCGGTTCGTCCCGGTTGCAGACGGACGATCACCACCTCGTGTGCTTGCGCGGCCACGTTCTCGACGCGAAGCGTATGATGGCCCGGAGTGATGGGCCGGTCGGTCTCGAACGAGTAGTCGTCCAGCGTCATCACCAGATCGGCTGCGGGCATGGCCGCCGTCGGCCCATCACCCGGTATGACGGCCAGCGGACGGAACATCCCCTTCATGACGTGGAGCTGACCATCCGGCGCCGGTATCACGCAGATCATCGCATAGTCGCCGGGCTTCAGATCGATCGTCGCGACCGTCGATTCTCCGGGTGCGCCCGGCGTGTTGGGACCGCCAAAGTCGACGGCCCAGTCCGGCATCGCTTCCTCTCCGCTGGTCAGAAGACTCACGAGGTCGCCCACCGTCCTGCCCGACTCCAACCGCACGAGCCAGACGTGGTGGAAATCGGGGCCCTCGTTGACCAATCGAATAGTCGTCGGGCCGCTCCAGATCGTGTCCGGCGCCTCGAACGTGTAGTCACGGGTCCGAACCACGACCTCCTGTGGAGCGGCGGCGACTGGCTCGTTCTGCGAGTTGCCATCGCGCGCGACGGCTTCCCCGGCGCCGTCCCTATCACAGCCAGCAACGAACAGAACCACCGTCAACAGAGTCGAGGCAAGCATCAGATGAGTTCTCATTTCCCTTCCTCCTTGACCCCCCTGCGAGGGGCGTTTACCAAGCGACTGGCATCCCTCATGTGAACACGACTGCTCATATATCCGTCGCCCCGGCGACCGAGGAGGCGTGCTCGATCCGCCGCGTCTCCAGGATCCGCAACAGTGCATCGGGCCACTTGAAGTCGGACGACAGGAGCGAGGCTTCCATGGAGCTTCCTTTCGTTGGCGCGCCTGACGGCGCAAGAGCCTGTTGTGAACAGAAGTGTTCACTACTGTGACGATACGTTATTAACGATTTGGCTACTTGTCAAGTCTTGAGTGAACAGCTATGTTACTTGCATGGACACGGCAAAGACGCGCAAGAGGAAGGACCCGGCCGATACCCGCAGGCGAATCGTACAGGCAACCGTTGCTCTGCACGAAGACGTCGGTCCCGCCAATACTACGATTAGCGCGATCGCCCAGCGGGCGGGCGTCCAGCGGTTGACCGTCTACCGCCACTTCCCCGACGAACAGTCACTGCTCGCCGCCTGCTCTTCTCACTGGATCGGCGAGCACCCATTCCCCGATCCCGCCCAGTGGGCCGGGTTGGGAGACCCCGGCAAGCGGCTGGCCGCGGCGCTCCGGACCCTCTACGCGTACTACCGGGATGAGGAGCGGATGCTGGCGCGCACGCTGCGGGATGAGCCCGAGGTACCGGCCCTCGCCGAGGTCATGGTCCCTTTTCATTCCTATTTGCGTGAAATTGCCGCCTCGTTGGCCACGGGATGGGGAGTCGCGGCGGAAGCGCAGCGCTTGGTTCGCGCCGCCGTGGGTCATTCGGTTCGGTTCGAGACCTACCGCTCGCTCGCGGCGCAAGGGCTGTCGGTTCAAGAGGCCGCCGAGCTCATGACGGTCTTCGTCTCGGATCTCGCCGCCCGCGACCGATAGCCGGCTCACCGACCGGCGGCCGAGCCGGATGGCGGTGTGGCCGCTATTGTCCGGGGTCGCCAGCTGGGCTCTGTTCAACTGCGGCCGAGGGGAGGCGGGTTACCGAGCGTTGAAGGCGAACGCCGACGGCACTTTCTTCGCTGCCTTGGGCCGGAACCCTGGACTCATGTCAGGAGCTCGTCACCACATGCTTCCCACGACCCGTACCGCACACTTTCTTCGCGACCAGCATGATTCCGACTCCACTGATCCTCGGACTGCCAGGGTGGAACGGGAGCGAAGCGAATCGGGGACGGCGGCGAGATTTAGGAAGTGGGCGCCGCCGGGGCG
>JASFLD010000083.1:0-11147 GCA_050118275.1 Gemmatimonadales bacterium | reverse complement strand
ACGACATACTTGAACTCGTGCTCCCTCGGTCCATTGTCGGTGCGATCACGCGCGGCCCTCATGGAGTTTGCGGACCTCTGGGACCGCTGGGGCGCCTCCGCTTGGTACGAGCACTGGCTGCAGGCTACGGAAGAGACGAGAACGTCGTTCGCTCGCCTGATCGGCGCTGAGCGCGTCGAAACGGCGCTCGCACCAAGCATTTCGGCGGCGCTCTCGACGGTGGCCAGTGCCATCGACTTCGGTCGACGTCCCAGGGTCGTGACCACCGAGCTGGACTTTCCGACGCTGGTCTATCAGTTCCTCGCCAGGCGTGGACTCGGCGTCGAGCCGGTGATCCTCCGCTCGCCCGACGGCGTCAGCGTGCCGCTCGAGTCGTTCGAGAAGGCCGTCGATGAACGGACCGCTCTCATCGCGACTTCTCATGTGTATTTCACGACGGGCGCCATACAAGACGTCGCCCAACTGGCCCGGCTGGCCCACGAGCGGGGCGCGCTCTGCCTGATCGACGCGTACCAATCCATAGGGCAACTTCCGGTGAATGCGCATGATCTGGGTGTCGACGTCCTGCTCACGGGAGCGCTGAAATGGCTGCTGGGCGGACAGGGCCTGGCGTATGTCTACGTCCGCCAGTCGGTAATCGAGAATCTGAAGCCGACGGCGGTCAGTTGGTTCGGCGTGGTCGACCAATTCGCATTCGATCCGAACCAGTTCCGATTGCGGTCGGATGCGCGTCGTTTTGAAATGGGCACACCGGCCGTGCCGACGGTTTATACGGCTCGTGCCGGCTTGGAGCTCATTCACGAAGTCGGTATCGAGCGAATTCGCAAACGGGTCTCCGCTCTGACGGAAGATCTGCTGCGACGGATCGAGGCGGAAGGTATGCATGTGAGAGGCGCGGCCGATCCGGCTGCTCGATCGGGGATCGTAATGATCGAGCATCCCGATCCAGGCGGCGCAGTACGGCGCCTGATAAATGCGGGGGTCATTTGCGACTGTCGGCCGGGCGCCGTCCGGCTGTCGCCCCATTTCTACAACACGACGTCAGACAATGAGAAGGCGATAGAGATCCTACGCGGCTGACCCCGACAGGCACTTGTGCGATCAGCCAGCGAGGGGAGGGGCAGGGAATGCCGAAGTATTTCACGGTTGAGGAAGCGAACCGAACGCTGCCGTTGGTTCGGCGCGTGGTGAGCGACATAGTATCGACCCATCGACGGCTGGTCGATCTGGCGGGAGAATACCGAGCACAGGCTGCGGATAAGGACGTGAGTGCCGTCCGACGTGTCGAGATCGAGCGTGAGCTCAGCGACCTGAGCGAGACGGTGAATGCCTTCATCAGGGAGCTGACGGATATCGGAGTACTCTTCAAAGGATTCGAGAACGGACTCGTCGATTTCTACGCCAAGCTCGATGGCCGGCCGATATTCCTGTGCTGGAAGTTGGGTGAGGAATCGGTCGAGTGGTTCCATGATCTGAACGCCGGATACTTGGGGCGTCAGCGACTGCCCTTGCACCTGCTGGACAGCGAATAGACCGTCAGACCCACCCTGAGGAACCTGCTGCTGGCTGGGTCGTCTCCAGATTCCACTGCGGCTGGGGACTATCAGCACCGTAGGCTGAGCAAAGCTTGGCTGGCGGGCTCCTTCCTCACGCAGAGCGTTGCTCGTTGCCGGCGGATGGGCCCGCGCGATGAGCGACAGCGGCGTCGTGGGACGCAACCCTGCGGGTGATTGCTGTGTCAAATGTTCGGAAACGGGTGAACCAGGATTCTGGGACTGGGCGATTAAGTGCAAGAACGTCAACTGGTTAGACGGGTGCTGGATGGCGAACCAGCGGCGGAGCGCGAGATGTACGACGCGCACGTGGATCGTATTCACCGACTGGCCTACCGGATGACCGGCGATGAAGAACTGGCGCAGGAGTTCACTCAGGAGGTGTTCATCCGAGCGTTCGAGAAGTTGAAGCAGTTCCGGGGCGAGGCGGCGCTATCGACCTGGCTGCACTCGATCGCTCTGTCGGTGGTCTACAACGGAATGCGGAAGCTGAAGCGGCTGAACGAGCGGCACGTCGAACTGAAAGAAACGCACGGTTTGGGAATGGAATTGAATGATGTGGATCCGGATCTCAAGAAGCGATTGGTGAACGCGATCGCCGACCTCCCATGGGGATACAGGACGGTCTTCGTGATGCACGATATCGAGGGCTACAAGCACGAGGAAATAGCGGCGGCGCTGGGTGTGCAAGCTGGCACGTCGAAGGCGCAGCTGTCGCGGGCGCGGGCGAAGTTACGCGAGGCGCTCGCAGATTTTGCCGAGGAGTGGGCGTCATGATGGATGATCGATTTGATGACGTCGTGCGGGAGCTGGCGCAGGACTACAACCGACCGCCGGAGACGCCGCGCGAGTTGATGTGGGCGAGGATCCGAGCGGTTCGGCAGGAGCGCGAAGAGCGGCGCCGTCAGTTGCGGGTGCTCTACTCGCCGTGGACGCGCTGGGGACTCGGAATCGCGGCGGCTTTGGCGATCGGGATCGGGATCGGGCGATTTGCATTGCAGCCGGGCCCCGAGGTGGGTCCGGTGGCGGTGACACCGGGGGGCGGTGCGCCCGCGAGCTTGGAGTCGCCGAGGCGCTCGCAACTGGCGTTCCGTGTGATGGCGACGCAGCACTTTTCGCGGGCCGAAACGTTCCTGACGTCATTCCGGACCGGTCCACAGCCGGAGGCGGGTGACGCCGAGTTTTGGAGAGGCGCCGGCGAGTTGTTGTCGAACACGCGCCTGATGCTGGATTCACCAGTCGCGGATGATCCGGTGACGAAGGGACTGTTGGAGGAGCTCGAGCTGGTGCTTGCCCAGGTTGTGCAGCTCGCGTACGTGCAAGGGAGAGAGACCGAAGTGGAGCTCATCACTCAGGGAATTGAACGGAAAGGCCTGCTGCCGCGGTTGCGTACGGCGATCCCTGCAGGAACAGGGGCAGGCATGGAAGGAGCACTCTGATGAGAAGCGTAGATGGAAGGATCGGGCTGAGTGTGGCGGCCGGACTGTTGTTCGCCGGCGCCGTCGGCACCCTCTCGGCACAGACAGTGGGGGTCGGCCGCGTGGCGCGTGGTGACGCCGAGTACACCGCCGCGTCGGCGGTCGACGTACGAGAGAGCTTCTATCCGCAGGATCCGGCGGACTCGCTCTATCGGGCGGCGCGGGAGCAGCTGAGCCGCGACAACTACCGGCAAGCCGCCGAGCTGTTCAATGAAGTTCACCGTCGTTATCCGCGCTCGAGCTATGCGGCGCAATCGCTCTACTACCAGGCGTTTGCCCTGTATCGGAGCGGTCGGGAGAGCGATCTACGACGGGCGCAGGCTTCGTTGGCCGAACTAGAGCGCAGCCATGCGAGCTCGGAGGTAGCGCTCAAAGAGGCGGAGGCACTGCGGGCGCGGATCACCGGCGAGTTGGCTCGCCGGGGTGATGCGGAAGCCGCGGAACGAATCGCCCGCGACGCCGCCGCGATACAGGCAGGTCCAAGACCGGCCGCGCAAACCTGCGCGGGCGCGGAGGACGAGATCCGCATGGCGGCGCTGAACGCTTTGTTGCAGATGAACTCGGAACGGGCGATCCCGATCCTCAAGCGGGTTCTGCAGGAACGAGATGAGGACAACGACTGTGTCATCGAGATGCGCAGTCGGGCCGTGTTCCTGCTGGCTCAGCATCTCGACGAGGAGAACGTGGATGTACTCCTGGACGTGGCGCAGAACGATCCCAACCGAGAGGTGCGCGGCCAGGCGGTCTTCTGGCTCTCGCAGGTCCCGGGTGAGCGAACAGTCGACGCCTTGGAGAGCATACTGGCGGACACGAACGACTCGGAACTGCAGGGGAAAGCCCTCTTCGCCCTGGCGCAGTCCGGCAGTGAGCGCGCCAGTCAGGCCCTGCGCGACTACGCCCTGCGCGAGGACATATCGCCGGAACTGAGAGGCAAGGCGATCTTCTGGCTGGGCCAGCGAAGCGACAACTCGACCTTTCTGCGGGACATCTACGCGAGGGCGACGGATCCTGAGGTGAAGGAACGGATCATCCACTCCGTGGCGATGAGCGGAGGTGAGGAGAACGCTGCCTTTCTGTTGACGATTGCCGGCGACGAGAGTCAGTCGATCGAAACGCGGAAGCAGGCGATGTTCTGGGCCGGTCAGGCGGGGGTCTCGGCGGTGGAGATGGCGGCGCTCTACGAGCGCATGCCGGAGCGCGAGTTGAAGGAACAGATCATCTTCACACTGGCCCAGCATGGCGGTGAGGAGGCCGTGGACAAGTTGCTGGAGATCGCTCGCAGCGAACAGGACCCCGAGTTGCGCAAGAAAGCGATCTTCTGGCTGTCGCAATCCGACGATCCGCGAGTTGCTGACTTGCTGCTCGAGATCATCGAGGGTGGCAAATGAGAATCCGTGTGTATGGCATCCGGTTCGCGGTCGGGGCGGCGCTGCTCGCGCTCGCTCCACCGGCGTCAGGGCAATCGATCGCCGAGCGAGTCGCGCGCCTGAACGAAGGCAAGGTCCGGTTGAGCTTCGCGACGCGGCCCGGTGTCTGTGGGGATGGCCGCGCTAACATCTCTTTCGATGGCGGCCGCGGCCGTCACGTGAGGCATGGGCGCAGCGAGGACTGGGACTGGGAATGCGAGGGCGGACCGGCGCGCGTCATCCTCAGGGTGCATGAGGGCGACGTCACTGGAGTCGATGCCTATGTCGGTGGCTACTGGCGGCCCGCGAGCAGCAGCACCGTCGACTTGGGCACGGTGTCGGCACCGCAGGCGGCCCGCTACTTCATATCGCTGGCACGCAGGCCTGGCCGCGTAGCCGATGACGCGATCTTCCCGGCAATGCTGGCCGACAGCGCCACCGTCTGGCCGGACCTGCTCGAGATCGCCCGGGACGGCACCTTGGCCGAGAACGCTCGGAAGAGTGCGGTCTTCTGGTTGAGCCAGGAGGCCGCGGCGGCCGCAGGTGAAGGACTGGGCGAGATCGCCTTCGACGATTCCGAGGACTGGGATATCCGCCAGACTGCCATTTTCGCACTGTCGCAGCGACCAAGCGACGAGGGCGTACCGTTGTTGATACGCCTGGCTCGGACCAGCGAAAATCCTCGTGTTGTGAAGCAGGCGCTGTTCTGGCTGGGGCAGAGCGAGGACCCGAGGGCGCTCGCGTTGTTCGAGGAACTGCTCACCGGGCGGTGAATCGAGTTGGTTCCCCCGGTCTGACTGCACCGCGTCCATTCCGGCGGTCGAGTCTCGCGGAGGTCAATTCGCGGCCAGGGATGTGGACCGGCATGTCGGTGTTGTTGAAGCCAACCTCGACGTGCGCTTCAGGCTCAAGTTGATCGCCGATGCCGAAGGAAGGTAGTATCATTCCTTCGGCATCGGTTTTTCGGCCAGTGCCCGTACGTTGGGCACTGACGAGGCGAGGGGGGGAATGACCGTGAGACACGCGGCATGTATTGGGCTCGTGGGCGCAGCGGCGCTTGCTGCCTGCAGCGATAGCGGTGGGCCAGGCGGCGGCATTTCGATCGACGACCTGGTGGGCGCGTGGAAGGCGACGACGGTGACGTACACTAGCCAAGCGGACGCGGGCGAGCGAATCGATCGGATCGCCGGGGGCGGATTCGCCACCGCGACGGTGGGGGATGAGGGGGCCTATGCTTTCGTGCTGGTGCCCGCCGACGGTGAACCGGAGGTCGGCAGCGGGTTCATGATCGTCGAGAGCGGATTTCTGCTCGTGCAGAACATCACCGAGCCTGGTTTGACGATCGCGTTTGCGGTGACGCTTGGGAATGGAACGCTTGGCCTGGTGAGTGACGAGCCGACGTATGATTTCGATGGTGATGGCGAAACGGAACCCGCGATTCTGCAGATCCGACTCGGTCGCATCTCGGGGGCATCGATCGCGGATCTGGAAGGCGAATGGACGGCCACGGAGTACCGACTCATCAGCCAGCCGGCGGAGGCCGACACGTTCGACATCATTGCCGAGAATGGCGGCCTCGCGATGGCGATCGACGCGGTGGGCCGCTACAGCGCGGAAATCGCGGAGCCGGGTGAGCCTCCTATCGTCGAAGCCGGCCTCGCCACGGTGGACGGCGATGAGCTGATCCTCGTACCTATGGGCCAGGTTGTGCCGACCGAGTTCACGTTTCAGCTGTCGAGCGATACTCTCTTGCTCGAGGGTGAGGCACAGTACGACTTCGGGGGTGGGGGGACGGTCATGGATGCGAGAGTCGAGATCATGCTCGTCAGGTCCTAGTTTCCGGCACCGCTTCCGGCGGTCCCGGGTTGATTCAAGGGGCTGGCACCAGGCCGGGCGGCGGTGCGAAGAAAAGGGCGCCCAGCTGATCGATGCCGACCTGGCTGATTGAGAGTGGGTCGAGCGAGATACCCTGCACAAAGACGGACCAGTGGAGATGCGAGCCCGTGACGCGTCCCGTCGCGCCAACCAGGCCGACGACCTCTCCCTTTTCCACCCACTGACCCTCGCTGACCTCCCGCTTGGACAGGTGGTAGTAGCCGGTGATGAGGCCGAGGCCGTGGTCGACGTAGACCGCCTGGCCGGTGTAGAAGAGATCGCGCGAGAGGATGACACGCCCGCTGTTCGCGGCTACGACGGGATCGCCGGTATCTCCATCGATGTCGAGGCCCGTGTGCTGGCTCCTCATCACATCGTTGAACATCCGGCGCTGTCCGTAAGGACTGGTGGTCACTCCTTCGAGGGGGCGGATGAACGCTCCGCGCCAGAGCGGCGTCTCGGTCCTGACGGCCAGCGCCGCCCTCACCCACTCGCGCTCGATCCGCACTCGGCGCAATGTTGCTTGGTCCGGGGCGGTGTATCGGGGTGCCACCCGCAGCCGGGTGGCGGGGAAGCTTCGGGGCGCCACGCGCAGCGACAATCGTTCCGAGAGCCGGGTCCCGTCTATCAGCGTGACGGAGATGTCCACCGGCACTTCGTCGGTGGCTCGTGGCGCGGCCATCAGTCCGAAGTAGCCTCCGCCACGCAGGCTTATCAACACGACTTTGCGATCCCCCGCCCGCGCTTCGACCTCGAAAATGGGTAGACCGCGAGGTTCGGGCTCCAAACGCAAGGCAACGGCCGTTCCCTCGGCGGGCTCGCGCGGCGACCAATGCAGACGCGGCGGCAGATGCGCTGGCGGATCGAGATCGGGAAGCGGCTCGGCGGTCTCGAGCGCGTAGAGGTACGGAGGTTCGGGTTGGGGAAGGGGAGGCGGCGGTTCCGGTGTTTTGGCGCAAGCGGCGTAGATGGCGGATGCCGCGAGGAGGCGGGCGCCTCGCATCATCAGACCGGTAGATGACTTTGCCAACAACAGTCCTCCGGGCTTCATCGGGTATTGCCAAAGAGTCTGGCGAGGAAATCGGCGGCCAGGTCGTTGAACTCGTCGGGTCGCTCGAGGTTGGCCACGTGCCCGGCACCTTCGATAAAGGCCGTCCGCGCCGTCGGTATCTCGGCCGACCAGGCTCTCATTTCGGCTGCGGGTGTGAGCGAGTCTTCGGCTCCGCCCATGACAAGGACCGGAACGTCGATATCGGGGAGAAGCGACCGTGAATCACCGCGGTTAGCCATCGCCGATAGGGCGGCTGCGATCGCTTCCGGCGCAGCCGACGAGATCATGATGCGCAGCGCGTCGGCGATCTCCGGCTTCTCGCTTCTCGTCGTCGGCGACAGGAGACCTGGAAGCATTTCGTCTGCCACGGCTGCGCTGCCTGCCCTCCGCGCCAGCGCCGCCATTCGAGCGCGGTTCTCCTTCGTCTCCTCGGAATCCGCATCCGGCTTGGTGTCGGAGAGGATGAGACCGAGCACGTACTCCGGATGGCGCCGGTAGAAGGCGAAAGCGACGTATCCTCCCATCGAGAGCCCCCCCAGGACCACGCGTTCCAGGCCCAAGGAGGAGAGCAGCTCCGCTGTGTCATCCGCGAGGCGGTCCAACGAGTACGGGCCGGGCAATCCGGTATCGCCGAATCCTCTGAGATCGGGTGCGATCACCCGGTAGCGAGTTGCCAGCTCGCGCAGTTGCGGATCCCAAAGCTTGGATGTGAACGGAAACCCGTGGAGTAACACGAGGGCATCGCCTCCTGCCCCGACGTCCCGGTAGTGCAGTTTGAGCTTCCCATCCTCTACGCTGAGCGAAGGCATAGTCTGGCGCAGTCGTGGTTAGAGCGGCTTGGCCGGCTCGCGGCCTGGGCAACACTCAGGCAACATGCATATTGGCGCTGGTGACGACAAGGCGGGCGATTGATGGCTGTTTGCCGCGGGGATACCTTTGGGTCTTGAGTCAGCGTGCGATCTAGTCACCAACCGAGGATGGTCATCATGGTCACGGAGGAACAGGCGCGTGAGGCGCTCAAGCAGGTCGAGGACCCGGAACTCGGCTTGAATATCGTGGATTTGGGCTTGGTGTACGATGTCGAAGTCGAGGGATCGAGCATCAATGTGAGGATGACGTTGACGAGTCCCGGTTGTCCCGTCGGTCCGCAGATCCTCAACGGCTCGAAGATGGTGCTGCAGGATCTGGAGGGGGTTGGCGAAGTCAACGTGGAGTTGGTGTGGGAACCATTCTGGTCGCCGGATCGAATCAACCCCGATTACCGAGCGATCCTCGGTTTGTAGCAGCGGTCGTCCTTCCGACGCCGGAGTAGGTCTACCGTAGGCTATCGGCGCACCCACCAGCGGAGCAGAGGGCGGAATCTGCTGCGCGCGAAGAGGTCGGTGTAGTAACTGTCCGCCGCCCGTCGCAGACCCTCGGACCACGTCGGGTAGACGTGAACCATCCGTGACAGTTGGCCGATCTTCATCCCGGCACGCATGGCGAGGGCGACTTCATGGATGAGAGCGTCGGCGGCGTGACCCAAGATGTGGCCGCCGACGATGCGGCCACGTCGGTTCGTGATCAGCTTGACGAGGCCACTCGCGGCGCGGTCGGTCATCGCCCTGTCGAGGTTCTCGAAGTCGTATCGATGGACGCCGATGCTATCCCCATAGCGGTCGCGCGCTTCTGGCTCGGTGAGCCCGATACGAGCGAGGACGGGGGCGGTGAACGTGGCCCAGGGGATCCTCGAGTAATCAGCCTTCGCGGGGAACGGGAAGAACATGTTGCGCACTACCGTGCGGGCCTGGTAGTCGGCGACATGCGTGAAAAACAACTCGCCGGTCACATCTCCGGCCGCCCACACATTACGCACAGTCGTGCGGAGCGTTCGGTCGACTCGCACGGCGCCTCGGTCGTCGATTTCCACCCCGACCTTCTCCAGGCCCAGCGAGTCGGTGAATGGCCGCATCCCCGTGGCAACCAAGATCTCGTCGCCCAGTGCCTCCTCCGTCGTCCCGTCTGAGCATTCCGTAGTGATCCTCTTACCGGTAGGGGTTCGTGTTGCCGCCACGGCCTTGTGTCCGAGAAGAAAGCGGATGCCCTCGCCCTCGAGGACTGTTCGGAGCCGTGCCGCCAGTTCGGGGTCCTCACGTGCGAGTATCGAGTTCGTCATCTCTATGACCGTCACGGTACTGCCTAATCGAGCGAAGACCTGTGCCAGCTCGATGCCGATGGGCCCAGCACCGAGTACGACGAGTCGCTCGGGCAGGTGGTCGAGTGCAAAGATGCCTTCGTGAGTCAGATATCCCGTTTCGGCGAGATGGTTGACGGGTGGAATGATAGGTCGCGAGCCCGTGGCGATGACGATCCGCTTGGTGGCGAGTTCGTCGCCGTCGACGGCGACGCGTTTCCGACTGAGGATCTGGGCCGTTCCCTGTATCGTTGTGACGCCCTTCTTCTGAATCGTTTCGGGACGGTCATGCGGCTCGATCCGCGCGATGACATCTCGCATGCTGCTCAGCACGTGTGAGAGGTCGAAGGGGATGCGAGTCGCGACGAGTCCGACTTCCCCCGCCCCTCTGGCATCGTGAAGTAGCTGCGCAGTCCGGATCAGTGACTTGCTCGGCACACAACCCGTCCATAGACACTCTCCCCCGAAGCGGTGTCTCTCGATCAGTGCTACGCGGGCCCCCAGCAGCGCCGCTCCGGAGGCCGTGACCAGCCCAGCGGCACCGGCGCCGATGACGACGGCGTCGTAAGTTCGATCGGTCGCTCCGGATGATCCCATCAACGCGCCCGTCCTTTCTACTTGTGGCGGGAAGAGAGTCGGTTCACGACGACCTAACATGCACTTGCCGACAGGAGTCCCGCGCGGTTGCGGTCACGGTTGCTGTCAGCTGACTCGCTCGGACGTACTGGCGATGCCCGGAGGCGAAACCGCGTCGCCGATGCAGATCTCGCGTCCCCCCGAAGTACGCTCGATCTGGGCCCGGCCGGCCCAAGCTCGGGCCGTGGCTTGATCGATGTTGATCTCGCTCTTCGGGCTAGGGCTGATCTCGAGCAGATAGATGGCGTGGGCGTCGGCCAAGTGTAATCTGTGATACAGCTCTTGTGCTGTGGCAATATTGCAGAGAGCCGAGATCGTCGTGGCGACCAGGGCCTTCTCGTACGAGGGCTGGTAGCGGGACCCGGCGATCGTAACCAGCACGGGTATCGCCCGCAGGACGGTGGGGATCTCGACGAAGGTGAAGCCGCTGTTGCCTGTACGTCGCATCATGGGTCTGCAGCCAGTTGCCCGACAGATCCGGGACACCGTTGTGGCGGAAGGTTGTTGGCAGAAGTATCCTTGCCTATGGGCCCCGGAGCGGGTAGAATCGGGCGTAGCTCACCCGACAGGGGCACCAAGAATCTAGCGCTCGACGCTTAGGGGTATCAAGCTCTTTGGGACACTATGCACTTATTTGACAAATGCTACAGCTTTACACGTGCCCGCGAGGTCATGGCTTCGGGGTACTACCCCTACTTCGTGCCCATCGAGGGGTCCAACGACACGGAGGCGTTTGTCGGCGGTGAGCGCAAGATCATGGTTGGGTCCAACAACTATCTCGGGCTCACCCATCATCCATGCATAGTCGAGGCTGCGCAGGCGGCGATCAAACAGTACGGAAGTGGCTGTACGGGGAGTCGGTTTCTGAACGGTAACACGATTCTGCACGAACAGTTGGAAGAGCGGTTGGCGAAGTTCATGAGAACGGAGTCGGCGCTCGTCTTCAGTACAGGGTTCCAGACGAATCTGGGCGTG
>JASFLD010000082.1:0-11265 GCA_050118275.1 Gemmatimonadales bacterium | reverse complement strand
CGGCATCCGGTCCACGCCGACGATGATCGTCAACAATCGGATGATCATCGGAACGCTGCCCATCGAGCAGTTACGAGCGATCTTCCAGGCGTTGGTCGAGGAGCAGGAAGGCGGCGAACACCGTTTCATCGAGAGCTGGATCGAGGAGTAGATACGAGACGCATCCCGCCACGAAGAAGATCGAAGTGGATGACGCGATGACGAAACTCGCGGGCACTATGTCACGACGCCCGGTCGGAAAAGGCCCCCGGGTCGAGCAGCACCTGTCGCCTGGCGAGAGGTAACCCGGCTGACTTCATGGCGAATCTCCCTTCTCACGTCGTGCTGGCGTTGGGGGTTCTGGGGTTGCTCGTCACTTTGTGGGCGGCGGCCGTGTCGCTGCGCGAAGGCGAGCGGCGCGCCGGCCCGAGGATGCTGGCTTTGGGCATCCCGATCTCGCTCGTCTATCTGGCGGTTGGGATATTTCCACACAGAGCTTCACCTGCCGCGGCCACGCTGCTCGCGTTGACGGTGATCGGGCTCCTCACCTTGGCGCTGCCGCTGGGACGGCAACCTCCCCGCGAGGATGACACACCGCGCGGCAGGATCGACGAGCGCGACATCATGTTCTCGAGGCGCTTGCTCGAGCCGGGGTCGGCGAGGTTCGAAGATTACTACGCGACGAATCCGAAGAAGCGGACGCCGGATGATGCGTTTCGGGCGCTGCCGGGCCTGCTGGCAAAGGGGGCGAGCCAGTACCAGCCCTATTCGTTCGCCGCGGCCGACGCCAGCTTCAACGCGGTCGAGGCTTTGCGCCCGCTCGTGGAGGGCGAGCCCGCGGTGGATCGCTTGGCGTGCGAAGCGGAATCCGTCACTGCGTTCATCGAGGGCTGGGTCCGGAGGATGGGCGCGGTGTCGATAGGTTTCACCCGATTGCGGGACTACCATCTCTACACGACTGTCGGTCGTGGCGCGGACTACGGCCAAGCGGTGCGACTCGATCACCCGTATGCGATCGCGCTGACGGTAGAGATGGACAAGGAAATGGTGGACCGGGCGCCGCAGGGGCCGATCGTGATGGAATCGGCGCGGCAGTATCTCAGCTCGGGCACGATGGCGGTACAGGTCGCCCAGTTCATCCGCAATCTGGGTTACGCGGCGCGCGCCCACATCGACGGCAACTACCGCGTCGTCTGCCCGTTGGTGGCGCGGGACGCGGGACTGGGAGAGATCGGCCGCATGGGACTGCTGATGACGCCGGAACTTGGCCCGCGCGTGCGGATCGCCGTCGTGACGACGGAACTGCCGCTCGTCACGGACGAGCCGAAACGCGACCCGACTGTGATCGACTTTTGTCAGCGATGTAGCAAGTGCGCCGACGCCTGCCCCAGCGGCGCGATTCCGCTGGGCGACCGGGCGATGATCGATGGTGTTCGGCGTTGGCGGATCGACTCGGAGGCTTGCTACACCTTGTGGTGCAAGCTGGGTACGGATTGCGGACGGTGCATGGCGGTCTGTCCTTACTCGCATCCCGACAACTTGCTGCACAATCTCGTGCGACGCGGGGTGCGTCATTCTCCGCTGTTGAGGCGACTGGCGATCCGGGCGGACGATTTCTTCTACGGCCAGAGGCCGCCGCCAGCCCCGTTGCAGGAGTGGCTGGGCTCCGGTTGAGGCGCGATTCCGGTCGCACCTCGCGTCGGGTCGGGCCTCAGAAGATCACGCGCAGCGTATTACCCGGTTTCGCCGCGGCCGCGGGCCTACCGGGGCGTGGATCTTTTGCGGCGGCTCCGGTGTTTGCTTGCTGATAAGGTGAAGAGATGAACGTGAGATTTCTCCCCATCATCACGGTGACAGTTGCCCTGCCTATCAGCATCGGCTCGGCTTGTCGCGGAGAGCGGGCCGATTCGCAGGCCGTCGTGGAAGGGCAGCCGTGGGAGGCCGAAGGGTACACGGGCTCGCAAAGCTGTCGAGAGTGCCACGAGCGGTTTTACCAGTTGTGGGCGCCGTCGCATCACGGGCTGGCGATGCAGCCGTTCACCGCCGAGTTCGCGCAAGCCGAGCTGGCAGCCACGGAAGAGGAATTCATCATCGATGGCTACGGCTACGGGCTGGATGTCGACGCCGAAGGCGGTTGGCTGCTGGAGCGCGGGTCGGATGACACGCGCCGCTACCGGGTGCGCTACGCGCTAGGGGGCAAGAACGTCTACTACTTCCTGGCGCAGACCGAGCGTGGACGATTGCAGGTGATTCCGCTGGGGTTCGATGTGCGCGAGGGTTCGTGGTTCGATGCCACGGGTAGCATGGTGCGGCACTTCGGGGATCGCGAGGACGAGCCGCTGCACTGGACGGACCGGCTGCTGACGTTCAACACGTCGTGCCACGGCTGCCACGTCAGCCAGCTGTCGACCAACTACGATCCGGAGACCGATAGCTATCGGACCACTTGGGCCGAGCCCGGCATCAATTGCGAGACGTGCCACGGCCCGGCCGACGAGCACATCCGGGTGTTTCGTGAAGCTCCCGAGGGGTCGGCGCCGAAGGATACCGCGATCATCCGGATGAAGACGTTCACGGTCGAACAGACGAACTCGGCTTGTGGCGTCTGCCACGCCAAAGGGTATTCCCTCGTGGCGGCGTACGAGCCGGGCGATCGGTTCTTCGACAGCTACGCATTGGTCGCCCTGGAACACCCGGACTATTATCCCGACGGCCGCGATCTGGGGGAGAACTACACGTACACATCGTGGCTGGCGAGCCGTTGTGTGAAGACCGGCCAGCTAGATTGTCTGCACTGCCACACGTCCAGCGGCCGGTTCCGTTTCGCGGATGATCCGAACGCGGCGTGTCTGCCGTGTCACGCCGAGCGCGTGGCCAAGGCATCCGACCATTCCCATCATCCGGAGGGCAGCCAGAGCAGCCAGTGCATCGCTTGTCACATGCCCAAGACGTCGTTCGCGCGCATGGAGCGGAGCGATCACTCGATGCTCGCGCCGACCCCGGCGGCCACGCGCGAGTTCGGCTCACCCAACGCCTGCAATCTCTGTCATGCCGATCGCGATGCCGCGTGGGCGGATCGTTGGGTGCGGGAGTGGCGGGAGCGCGACTACCAGGCGCCGGTCCTCCGCCGTGCCCGGCTGATCGACGCGGCGCGGCGCGAAGACTGGTCGCAATTACCGCAGATGCTGGACTACTTGACGAGTGGTACGGAAAGCGAGGTCTACGCGGCCTCACTGATTCGGCTTCTCCGTTCGTGCGAGGACGGGAGCAAGTGGCCGGCGATCATCGGCTCGCTCGATAGCCCGTCGCCGCTGGTGCGAGCGGCCGCCGCCGACGCGTTGATCGGCAATCTCACACCGGAGACCGTACCGTTGCTGCTCAAAGCGGTTCGTGACGACTATCGTCTCGTGCGCCTGCGGGCCGCGTCCAGCCTGGCCAGCGTACCGCGCGAGATGATACCGGTGGAGTCACAGCCGGATGTGGATGCGGCGGACGCCGAGCTGATCACTTCGCTGGAGGCCCGACCCGACGACTGGGCCTCGCATTACGATCTGGGGAACTTCTATCTGAACCGGCGCGAGTTCGATCGAGCCATCGCGGCGTACGAGCGCGCCTTCGAGCTCGAGCCGCGTGCTACCGTTTCGATGGTGAACGCGGCGGTCGCCTACGAGCTCAGCGATCAGCCGGACAAGGCCATGGAAAGCCTGCTGCGGGTGCTCGAGGTCGAGCCCGGAAATCCGGCGGCCAATCTTCAGTTGGGGCTTCTGTTGGGGGAAGCGGGCCGTGACACGCAGGCGGAGGCGGCGTTCCACGCCGTGCTGGCGGTGGACACGGCGTCGCACGAGGCGGCCTATAATCTCTGCGTGTTGCTCGCGGCCGACCGGCTGGACGAGGCGATCCGGTGGTGTCGCAAGGCGGCCGAACTACGTCCCGACGAACCCCGGTATTCCTATACCGTGGCTTACTATCTGCGGGCTCGAGGTGACACGGCTGAGGCCACCGCTCGACTGCGGCAACTCATCGCGGACCATCGCGCCTTTGCCGATGCGCACATTCTTCTGGCCGACATCTACGCCGAGGGCGGCGAGCCGGATATGGCGGAGTCGATACTGGCCGAAACTCTGGCTGGCGGGTTCCTCTCCGCTGACGACCGTGCCCGTGTGGAGGAACAGCTGGAAGCGGTCCAGTCGACGCGGCGACCCAGGAACTAGGGTGCGCCTGAGTATCAGGTGGCCCCTGGACCGAGGTCGCCGACTATCCGCAACCTGAGCACGTACTGCACATCGAGCTCGTCGCGCCAAACGCCGTAGATCTTGTCCCCGCGAAACAACTTGGGAGTGAAGTCCCGGGGCATTGTGACGACTCCCAGAAATCGTCCTTGCGCGTCGAACACGTCCCAATCCGGGCCACCAAAACCTCCTCGGCCAGTGATGGCGGCCAGCGCCCCTTCGCTCAGTTCGGACAGCGGCTGGATATGCTGGACCCAGATCGTGCCATTCGGGCCCGACCCGACGATGATGTTGAATGCCGGGAAGTAATCGGCAAAATGAGGAATACCTCCAAGATGAAGCAATCCGTGGCCAAAGGCCAGCGACGCCGCCGGGGGCGGGGAGAGGGGGCCGTCGATACGAGCCGCACCAACTGTTGCGGACGCAGCGGCGGTGCTAGGTTAGCGGCCGTGTTTGGAGCGGTTGGGTCACGGATCGCGTTGAAGGCTCGGGTCGCGGGAGCCCTGGTCGCCGCCGCGTTGAGCGTCTGGCCGTCGTCGAGCTTGGGTCAGGAGGGCTCGACCTCGGCGCAGCTGGGAGGAGCGGCCCTGGGGCTCTACTCCGGGTCAATGCTCGCTCTTGCGGGAGGCGTCGTGCCGTGCGCTCAAGTCGCCGCGACGCGAACCTGCTCGCGCGTAGCCTTCGCCGTCGGCGGAGTGACCGGCGGCATCGCGGGCGGGTTCTTGGGCGACGCCGATTCGGGGAGGGTAGAGGATGCGCTTCGGGCATCGGGCTATGGAGCGCTGGCAGGCGCCGTGGTCGGGTTCGTGGCGAAGGAACTGGTGTATTATTACGGTTGGACGGACGTGGCGGCCTTCGCGGCGTTGGGCGCCGCCGTCGGTCCGGTGGCCCCAGGCGCGGGGCTCGGTTTCCTCGCCGGCGGAGCCCTGGGCATCGGGCTCTCGCTCATCCTTCCGTCCATGGAGCTGACAGACGTCGCCGCGTTGGGGAGCATCGGCTTCGCGGTGGGAGGATTGGCGGCCTGGGGTATCAAAGCGGCCGACGCGCGTGACGAATCCGGCGGACCGAACGTGATGATCGAGCTGGTCACCTTTCGGTTTTGATCCTCGAATCCTGACCATCCCACGCGCGATGCTCTCTGTCCGACTACACCGGTTCCTCGCGATCCTGCCGCCACTCGGCCTCGCATGTCTGACTGGCTGTGCAAGGAACAACGAGATGGCCCCGCGGCCATCCGAGCCCGCCTGTCGCCAGGCCATATCACTGGACGCGGCACTGGGCAGATCGACGACCGAGGCGAGCGAGCCGCGGATTCGCTGGTTTGCGCCCGAGTCACCCGAGATGCGCCGGACGCTGGACCGCTGGTGCGCCACCGTGGGGCCGGCCGTGGTCGATACGGTTCCGTCGCGCGATTTCGCGCGTCTGCGGGGCACGGATTCGCTCACCGTGATCTCTTGGAACGCTGCTCTAGGTGGCGGCGACATGCTCGGGTTTTTGCGCGATGAGCTCGATTTAGACTGCGATGCTGGCAGCCCGCGCCCGGGCGAGGGTTTCTCGCCCTTCGTGCTCCTGGTGCAGGAGGCGCACCGACTGTCCGAGCGCGTGCCGGTGCCAGGTCCCGACGCGC
This sequence comes from Gemmatimonadales bacterium, assembly GCA_050118275.1. Classification (GTDB taxonomy): domain Bacteria; phylum Gemmatimonadota; class Gemmatimonadetes; order Palauibacterales; family KS3-K002; genus JASFMO01. Next base: position 5,430 of record JASFLD010000082.1, on the reverse strand, counting down.
CATTCCCCATCCGGATCGATCCGCGGGAGCGTCCCGGACCAATCCTCGAGATCACGCAAGTTGCCGATCGCTGCGGACTGGCCTTGGTCTACGTTCCCCTTTCGCGGAACGGCGATCGCGCTGAAGGTGAGCGCCGCGAGGACAAGGGAAACGCGATCCTGGCCACCACACCCCTGTCTGACCTCGTGGCCATCGAGCTGCCGCTCGAGGCCTCACGCAAGGTTGCCGTGGCGGCGATGGTCACGCTACCCGCCGGCGGGCGGCTGCGAGTCGTCGATGTGCATCTCGACGTTTCGGCGAGTCTCGCTCGCATTTTGCTCAGCGGCAACGCCTGGCGGTTGGAGCAAGTGAACGCGTTAATCGGCGCTCTCGGGCTGGCCGCATTGCCCACGGGGGCGATCAGGGGCGACGGTCGCTCGACAGCCACCCTCGTTGCCGGCGACTTCAACGTCTGGTCGAGAGACAACTCGGCGCTGAGACGGTTGGAGCACGAATTCCCGGAGTCACCGCCCAGGATCCGGAAGACGACGCGGGGCGCCTTTCCGCCGGACCATCTTTTCTTCGGGGCGGCGAGGGACGGGCGTGTTCAGCTGGTCCCGGGCTCATACCACCGCATCGACGAGCCCCATTACTCCGATCATCAGGCCGTCGCGGTCCAGGTCGTGACGAGGCCGTGAGGTGTCTGTCGGCCGGGCGCGCCCTCGAGTCGTAACGAAGCTTCAGGTCACGCCTATGCCCAGATCACCGATGATGCGGAGCTTGACCACGTATTGGACATCGAGCTCGTCACGCCAGACGCCGTAAATCTCGTCTCCGCGGAAAACTCGCGGGCCGAAGCGGCGCGGCATCGTGACGACGCCGAGGTAGCGGCCCTGCGAGTCGAACACGTCCCAGGTCGCGGCCCCTGTGTCTTCGATCGGATTCCACGCCTCGTATTCCTCGTCGCTCAGCTCGGAAGCCGCCTGGACGTGCTGAACCCAGGTCGTCTCCGCGGTGCCGGCCACGATCGTGGCGAAGGCGGGGAAGAACTCTCCGTAGCTGACGTTCTGCTTCAACTGGGCGATGGCCTGTGGCGGCACACCGGCGTTCGCCCAGGCGTTCTCGAGGAACTTCATCAGCGCGTCTTTGTCGCGCTGGGCCACGGGTTTGCGCTCGAACGGCTTCTCGAACACACGTGTCAGGTCGCCGGACAGCGAGTAGACATTGATGCGGTAGTCGTCGTTGACGGCGAAGAGCAATCGATCGTCGCTGATGTCCCAGGCTGGTTCGGCCGAGTAGAACTTGAACTGCGGAGCACCACCCGAAAGCCGAAACGTCTCGCCCGAGGCGAAAGTCAGCAACGTGTCCAGAATGGCTCCGTCGGGAGCCATGGTGCGGATCACGTCTTGCGGGTTCTCGATGGCGGGCTGTCCGGGGAGAGAGAATTGCCGGACTTGCTGTGCCATCAGACCGTCCTCCGTTCCCTGAAAGAGGATCGGGATGCCTTGCTGCATGTCGATGCGGAAGCTCCCCAAGCTGGTGCCGTCGGGCGCGAACCGATTGATCCGCTGGGTTTGCACGTCGGGCACGAGGAGCGTGTCGCCGGGCCCCACGAGGACGAAGGCCGCCCCTTGGAGCTCGCCCGGACCGCTGCCGCGCTGGCCGATCGTCCGCACGTAGCTACCATCGGGCGCGTAGACCTGGATGTGCTGGGCCTGAATATCGGCGACGTAGATCTGGTCCTGCGAATCGAGGGCGATGAAGCCGACTTGGCCGAACTGGTACTCCGGGTCGCCCTCCAGGGCGCCGATGCGTAGCTCCTCCTCGAAGGTCCATTCTTCGCCCGGCGCCCAAACGCCGGTGGCGGGGTTGGAAACAATCGTCACGCCGGCGCTGTCGGACATGCTGCCCGCCCAGCGCGTCTGTCCGCCGCTGCATGCCGCAACTCCCGCGAGGAGCCACGAAAGGCCGAGTTTGCAGATCGCCTTCATACTGGAGGTTCTCCTATGGATGAGTGGTTGATTCGGTTGGGGTCCCGGGCGCGGCCGCGCTACGAACCGACGCGCGATCCCCGGCCGCGACTCGTATCGAGGTCGTGGGCGCGAGGCGCGATGGTCACGATAATACTACGTAACTTCCGCTATTTCTGGTTCAAACACAACCGGGCCCCTATCTTGGTCACCTGGGAAGGAGGATGAGATGGAAAAGAATGACAAGACGACGGCTTTGCGGATGATCCCGTACGGGCTTTACGTCTTGACGGGGCTGGCGGAGGACGGCCGGGTCGCGGCGTCGACGGTGACCTGGGTGACCCAAGCGTCGTTCGAGCCACCTCTCGTCGCCGTGGGGGTCAAGGCCGATTCGGGCGCGCACGCCATCATCAAGGATGCGGGCAGTTTCGCGCTCAACGTACTTGGCAAAGGACAGCGAGCGGTGGCCACCACTTTCTTCAAGTCGCAGGAGCGGGAGGGCGACACAATCGGCGGCGAGTCTTTCCGCCCGGGCAGATTGGGCGCGCCGATCCTCGAGGACTGCCCGGCCTATATCGAGTGCGAGCTGGTCGAGACGGTGGAACGGGGCGACCATTCGATCTTCGTGGGTGAAGTCGTGGACGCGGGGGTCACGCAAGCACCGGCGGGGCGGCCGGACGACGCGACCCTGACGATGAAGGATCTGGGCGACAGGATCTTCTACGGGGGCTGAGGGTCGCGGTCGGCCGGGCGGTGTCGAGCGGATCGGCGGGCGCCCCGGGTGCGGGCGACGAGCGTGGCCGAGTCGCGGATGTTCCAACCGAGGATGATTCCGAGGCGTTGTGATGAGCGGACTCGATAAAGCGGTGGCGGACTTCCTGGATCAGCGACGGATCGCTGTCGCCGGCGTCTCGCGTAGCGGGAAAGAGGCTGCGAACGCCGTCTATCGCAAGTTGAAGGGCGCCGGGTACGAGGTCTACCCCGTCAACCCGGCCGCCGATGAGGTCGAGGGTGACGCCTGCTATCCGACCATTTCCGCCGTCCCCGCCGAGGTGGATGCGGTGTTCATCGCCACACACCCCGACGTGACGGGAACTGTCATGCGCGAGTGCGCCGACTTGGGCATCCGTCGCGTCTGGGTACACCGGTCGTTCGGGCAGGGCAGCGTTTCGGACGAGGCGGTCGAGTACGGTCGGGCGCAAGGACTTACGGTAATCCCGGGCGGCTGCCCAATGATGCATGTCGAACCGGTCGACGTGGGCCACAAGTGCATGCGGTGGGTGCTGCGCGTGACGGGAAAGCTGCCGCGAACGTGATGCCCGTAGCCACACGTCTTGCAGGACCGGGAACGTACCTCCTGGTCGTGCGATCGACGGATCGTCGCTCCGTGGAGGTCGGCCGGCTGGGCGTTCTTCATCTGGAACCCGGCTACTACGCTTATGCTGGAAGTGCGCTGGGCCCCGGCGGACTGGGGGCCCGAGTGGGACGCCACCTGCGCGGGCGCGGCCGTGCCCACTGGCACATAGACTACCTTCGGGCGCACGCGCCCCCGATCGAGGCGTGGTACTGCAGGGGCAATTCGCGGTTCGAGCATCTCTGGTCGGAAGCGCTGCGGACCAGATCCGACGCCGATATCCCTCTCGCGGGCTTCGGCGCCTCCGACTGTCGTTGCGCTTCGCATCTCTTCTTTTTCACACGGCGGCCATCGCTGGCCGACTTTCGAGCGACGCTGCGCCGACGGGGTCTGCCGGCGGGGTCGCTGTCACGCTGGTTGGTGGGCGATCCGGCCACCATGGATCGGTTAGACACGCCTGAGGCGGCGCTGTAGATTGGAGGCGCTACAGGACCGTGTGACCATGGCTGACCCAACAAGTGTTTCAAACGATCGTTCCTCGGCCGGGCCGCCCGCTATGGACCGCGACGGCCCCGGTCGGCCTGGAATTCTGCCTCCTCGGAGGGTTCTGCCGGAAGAGGCTCGCCCCGGAATCTTCGCCCCACCCAACTGACGTCCCGGCCTCGTGCCGTTCAGCGTCCGCGGTGGCTTGGACTGGGCACAGTCCCGGGCATTGCCGCGGCGGCGACCTCGGACACGGATCCGAGTTAGCAAAGCTGGCCGGCCCCTCGCTATTTCGCCCTGACGAATGAATCCCCAGCCGAATGGAGAGCATGATGGCTGAGATCAGAGTTCCCGCCAGCGAGGTCTTTCCGATACTGAAGAGCAACATCCTGGTGGATGGCTTTCATCTCGTGATCGACCTCGAGAAGTCACATGGATCGGTCATCGTCGACGCACTGGAGGGCAAGGAGTACCTGGATTGTTACGGCTACTTCGCGACGCTGCCGATAGGCCACAACCATCCGAAGATGGAGGACGAGGGTTTTCGCCGCTCGCTGATGACGGCGGCGCTGGGCAATCCCGCCAACAGCGACATCTACTCACGCGAGTTTGCGGGGTTTGTGAAGGTGTTCCGCGAGATCGCTGTCCCGAATGATTTCGTGCATCTCTTCTTCATCGCGGGCGGTGCCCTGGCCGTCGAGAACGCGATGAAAGCTGCGTTCGATTGGAAGGCGCAGAAGAATCGCGCCAAGGGGATCGAGGGTGGAGCCGACAAGATCCTGCATTTCCGCGACGCGTTCCACGGTCGCAGCGGCTACACGATGTCGGTGACGAACACGGATCCTCTCAAGATCGCCGACTTCCCCAAGTTCGATTGGCCGCGGATCTCGAGCCCGGCGATCCACTTCCCGATGGACGAGGCGGCGGTGACGAAGGCGGAAGATCGGGCGCGAAAGGAGATCGAGGCGGCGTTCGCCAAGGATCCGCACGGCATCGCGGCGATCCTCATCGAGCCCATCCAGTGTGAGGGCGGCGAGCGCCACTTCCGCGCCGAGTTTTTGCAGAGCCTACGGCGCTACGCCGAAGAGCACGAGGCACTGCTGATCTTCGACGAAGTTCAGACGGGGCTGGGCGTAACCGGCAAGATGTGGGCGTACCAGCATTTCGGCGTTACGCCGGACATCATCGCCTTCGGCAAGAAGACCCAGGTGTGCGGCATCATGAGCACGGACCGGATCGACGAGATCGAGACGAACGTGTTCAGGGTCTCATCCCGCATCAACTCGACGTGGGGTGGGAACCTGGTGGATATGGTCCGCTGTGCCCGGTACCTGCAGATCATCGATGAAGACGGCCTCGTGGAGAACGCGGCGCAGATCGGAGCGCTGTTCTTGGGGGGTCTGGAAGAGTTGCGCTCCGAGTTTCCGATGATCTCCAACGTGCGTGGCCGGGGTCTGCTGCTGGCGTTCGATTCGCCCGACACGGACCTCCGCAAGCGGATCCGGTCGCGCTGCTGGAACGAGGGACTGGCGGCTTTGCCGTGTGGCCCTGTGTCGTTGCGCTTCCGGCCGCCGCTGATCTTCAGCGAGGCGGATGTGGAGAAGTCACTCGACATCCTGAGGCGTGTGCTGGCCGGCCTTCCGG
>JASFLD010000081.1:0-11356 GCA_050118275.1 Gemmatimonadales bacterium | reverse complement strand
GATGGGCGTCGGGACGAGCGCGCCCGAGCGTTCCAGGTATCCGCGTGCTTCGCCGTCCAACGACTCGAGGCTGAACGGCGCCAGGCCATCCCCGCCCCCCGCCCCCGGCTCGCGGGCGTAGTCGAGGAACACCCGGCGACCGGCCTGACACTCGCGGTAGACGAGGAGGTCGATGAGCGAAGATCCGCGGCCGGTGACTCTGTTACTGTCGAACGGCCACTCGTAACCCTTGCGGAAGATGGCCGCGGCCAAGGTCTCCATGTCCGGAAAGAAGGGGTTCAGAAACTCGCGCTCGTCGCCGCCGTCAGCAGTGGTCGACACGTAGCGCGGGATGACTTGCTGGTAGCTGCCGGACAGGTTCCAGCGGAAGCCCGACGAGGCGATCCCGAACTGCGACTCGGTCAGGTTGTGCGCCACCGCCCCGGCCCGCAGCGCGATGCCCATCGATCCCAGTTGACTCTGCGGGTAGACCGAGTCCCGATACATACCGCCGGGTCCGCCCGTCGCCAGTATCACGTTCCGGGCGTTGAATACGACCAGGGCTTGCCCGCCGTCGTTCAGCTTCTCTTTGCTCAGCGCCACCGCACCACAGACGGCAGTGCGCGCACCGCCCTCGAGCGCGGTGCGCGTCAGCAGAGCGACCACCTGGTGGCGGTCGAAGACCCGGACCCCGGCTCGCTGGAGAGCCGCGCCCAGCCGCTCGCACATGAGCTTCGATGTCAATGGGCCCGCCGAGGTGGCCCGGCTGCGTCGATCGTTGTCGGTGCGATAGCCCGCGTAGCCGCCGTACCGGTCGTGCGGGAACGGCACACCGAGATCGACAAGGTTGTAAAAGGCGTGCGCCGATCCATAGGCTTCGCACAGCGCGATGTCGCCGTGCATGCACCCGCCGCTCCAGAGGTCCTGCGCCAATTGCCGCGCCGAGTCGGCTCCGCCCGACAGCGCCAGCTTGTAGTAAGTCTGTTTGTCCGAACCCGCGTTGTACGACGTCCCGGCATTCCATTTCTCCGTAACGATCGCGATATCGTCTACACCTCTGCGAACGAGCTGTAGGGCGGCGTTGCGGGCCGCGGCCCCGCTTCCCACCACCAGCGTATTCAGCGCGTGAACCGGCAGGTCGACCCGCCCGAACTTCCAGGCGGCAGTCCGTTCGCTCAGGCGCGGCCTCCCTTCAGCTCGCGGTCCACGGGCTCACGCAGATGATACAGGTCGCCGTCCCGCACGACGCATCCTGACATTCGACCATCGCGCATCAGCTCGCTGCAACTCGAGCAGCCGACGCAGCTCTTGCGCGCATTCAGCGTGCCATGCTCCGAGAGGTCGCGGGCGAAGTCGGGATAGGCAAAGGCCATCCGGCCCAGTCCCACGATCGAGATGCCGCCCTCGCGTACGGCTGCCGCGCCTACGTAGGGGAAGAAGTGACGCAGCCAACTGTAGCCGGTGCCGACGAGCCGCAGCTCGGGCAGCGCCCTCTGTAGCCGGCGCGCGAGAGCGAGGTGGCGGGCGACACCCACCAGCGGGTGCTCGGGCGCCGACGGCGAGCCGGGCACCGCGCGGTTGAACGGCCGACCGAGGTGCGGTCGGCAGTACGGAACACCGAGGCTGACGTTCGCCAGCTCGCAGCCCTGACCCTGCAACTTCTCGAGCACGTGCCGCGGTTCGGCTAGATCGGGCTCGTCCGGTTCATCACGCGCGACCCCGAAGCCGTAGGGATAGGGCAGCCCGTCGAAGACGTTGATTCGACTGGTGACGAGTAGGCCGGGGACTTCGGCCCGTATTCGCTGCACCGTATCGAGCAGAAAGCGCGAGCGGTTCTCCAGCGAACCGCCGTATCGACCCTCGCGCGTGAACCCGGCCAGCAGTTCCGATACCAGGTACCCGTGGCACGCCTTCACATCGACGCCATCGAAGCCGGCGGACGCCGCCAGCCGCGCGGCATCGACGAACGCGTCCTGCAGCCGATCGAGCGCCGCGTCGGAGACCACGGGATACGTCGCATCGATGTCGACCATCGCGTCCAGGACCGCGTTGTGATGGACGATCAGCGGGCGACGCCTGTCATCCGGCTTGGACCAGCGGCCCGAGTGGGTGAGCTGCAGAATCAGTAGAGCCCCCCCATCGGCACCGGCCGGCCCAGTCGCGGCCTGTCGTGTCTCGGACACGAGCCGTCCGAATTCCCCGACGTTGGCCTCGTGAAGGTAGAACTGACGCGGGTTCGACCGCCCCTCCTCAACGACGGCGGTCGCCTCGAACCAGATCAGGCCGCTCCCCCCAGCGCCGTAGCGCCGGTAACGTCTGAACGCCAACTCGCCGGGCGACCCGTCGGCCCTCGCATCGAAGCCCTCCATCGGATGGACGGCGAGCCGATTGGGCAAAGTCCGATCCCCGACGCGAACCGGGGAGAGCAAGGGCGTTGGGTCATCGTCCCACGGGATAGACAGGTCGAGAGCCGCGATGTCCCGTCTCAGGTCAGCGGCATCGCGATAGCGAAAGCGTCGGTGGGAATCGCGGGTGATCGCCGTCACGCGGGCTCCGTCTCGATCTCCTTCACCAGATGCTTCAGGTTCTCCAATCCGGTTCGCGTCCTCTCCTCGCACAACGCCGGCCAGTCGTCACGCGTCGTCACCGCCAGTTCGCCGGCCAGCATGCGCCGGTGTCCGACCTGCGCCGCATCGACCAGCCGCCTGAGCTCGAGCCGCGTCACGTCTGGGAAACGCGCCAGGAAGCGCTCATCGAAGAAGGGCGTATTGAAGCTCCCACCGTGGTCCTCGACCGAAAGGTTGATCGGCCGCTCGAGAGTCGCGAGTCGTCTAAGAACGGCTGGCAGATCGATCAATCCCTCGGCGACCGCCGTCGGGAAGGAGAGCAAGCCTTTGCCCACCAGGGCCATGCCACCGTCCTTCACGTGTGTCGCAACGACCCAGGGCAGGATCCGCTCCGTCCCCGCGACCGGGTCCTCGAGCATCGGCAGCATATTGAAGGTGTCGAGGCAAACACCCAGCCAGCCGCCCGGCTCGGCGTCGCACATCTCGAACAGGCGCACCAGCTCGAAAGTCGTGAACTCGAAGTGCAGCTCGATAGCCAGCGTGACGCCGAGGTCCTCGAACATCCCCCGTTGCGCCCGTAATGCCGCCGCCATCGAGTCGAGCAACTCATCCGTGGGCGGCGCATCGTCATTCCAGCGGAAGAAACCGCCGGAACAGGAGCGGACGACGTTCGCCCCTAAAGCGATGGCCTGTTCCGCCGCGCGTCGGTTGCCGGGCAGCAGTTCTTTCGGCCGCCAGGTCGCAGTGTCGAACGGCACGTGCTGCCCCCCGCCCCACTCGACGTACATCCCCCGGGCGCGCGCCGCATCCGCGAGCTCTTGCAGGAAGGCCTCATCCACTTCCCGCCCGGCCGGCAAGTGGACCTCGGAGAACTGCACGCCCTCGCCGCCGCGCTCCGCGACCCATTCGAGGAGAACGAACGGGGCCAAGCGCAGCGGATTCAGCGAGTAGCTGTCGATGCCGACCCTGAACGAAGTCATTGATTCCCGTGGATGCGCTGGTGTCGGTAAGACTCGGAGAACGTCCGTTGGCAAAATGCCTGTCGCGGATGTCGGCGGCAAGCGCAGGGACTACGGTTCAATGCCCCAGCCGATGCCGTCGTCGCGACGCATCCGACGGCTGGGAGAGAATGGCAGGCCGTCGGCAGCCGTGTTTTTCGCGCCACAAGGCGCATTTCGGCCGGGCCAACACACGTAAGTCATTATCCAGCATTGACATACGCAATTAATGCTATTATCATGTTAAACACGCGTCAACGACGAACGATCTGTTGAGGACGCGGTTCTAGATCGCCAGGAGTCGTGAACCTGAGACAAGGAGGTGCCAGCGATGCAGTTTGCTCGCACAGTCCATTTCCGTATCAAAGATGGCAAGAAGGACGAATTCAGCCGCCTCTTCGAGAACGAAGTTCTGCCGATACTCAGAAACCAGGACGGGTTCCGCGAGGAGGTTACCCTGGTCAGCCCCGAGCGCTGCATGGGGATCAGCCTATGGAACAGTGACAGGAGCGCGAGTTCGTATCACGAGTCCGCGTATCCTCAGGTCCTGCAGACGCTGAATCCGGTCATCGAGGGTACGCCGAAAGTGGAGACCTATGAGGTCGCTCTCAACACGGTCTCTGCATAGGCCTCGTTGATCACCTAGAGCGGTAAGCGTAGCACCGTTCGGAGGGCCCCAATTGGGGCCCTCCTTTTCGTCTCTTGTCCTTCACTCCTTGATTCTCCGTTCGCGCCGGTCCGCCCCCTCGCGGCGTCGATCGTCTGCAACGCCACCACTCTCGCGTGCAAGCCTGAGCGACGGTCCGGTGCTCATCCCAAGATCTTCGATCCACGATATCTCCCGATCTGCGCCGTCGGTGAGCCACACCCTCTGTGCGAGCCCGGCGGTTCTCCATGAGAGCCTCGAACAAGCTGCGCCGCCGCGCGTCTTCCTTGGTACAACGGCCCGACTCCGCTTAGATTAGCCTGACGCGTTCGTATAGCCACAAGACTCGAGCCCCGGATTCCGCCATGATCCCAACCACGGAGCGCTCCTCAATCCTGCGGAGCGTAGTGATGCTCGCGCTGCTGTGCGCGATAATCGGGCCACCCGCCTTCGGGCAACACTCCAAGCCCGAGGACGCGCGGATCATGACCAGCGACATCGACCGCTTCTTCGCGATGGCAGCGCAACTCGCGGAGGCCGAGAGCCGGGAAGACTCCGCTTGGGTCGTGCTGAAGGGCTACTACCTGCCGGGCAGCCCCGGGCTGCACGACTTCATCTTGGCGCGTATCGGACCCGAGCCACAGCTGTTGGCCAAGATGAAGAGCCGGTCGGCCTATTACGCTCACCTGCCCGAGGGCCTGAAGGGTATCGAGAGAGTCGAGGGCGAGCTGCGCGCAGCGTTCCAGCGCCTTGAAGAGATTTACCCCGACGCGGTATTCGCCGACGTCTACTTCCTGATCGGTCGGATGAACTCCGGGGGAACGACCTCTTCGGACAAGCTACTGATCGGGGCCGAGATGTACGGCCTCGACGGCGACGCGCCGACGCACGAGCTGAACGACTGGGAACGCGCCGTACTCCGGGATCAGCGGATCCTGCCGGCCATCGTCGTGCACGAGCTGATCCACGTCAACCAACACCCGCCCGCCGACGATCAGACGCTGCTTGCCGCGGCCATTCGGGAGGGCTCTGCCGACTTCTTGGGCGAACTGCTCGTCGGTCGCAACATCAACGAGCACGTCCACGAGTGGGCCGCGAGCCGAGAAGCGGAGCTGTGGGACGAGTTCCAGCAGGTGATGTACGAAACCGAGCTAGGAGGCTGGCTGTACGGGGGTGGGGAGTCCGACGAACGTCCGGCCGACCTGGGTTACTGGATGGGATATCGGATCGCCCAGTCTTATTACGATCGTGTGGCGGACAAGCCGCGGGCTTTCGCCGACATCCTGCGGATCAGCGATTTCGCGAAGTTCTTGGAAGACAGCGGCTATGCCGAAACCGTGAGTCGCGACGGCCACGATTGACTCCGGGCCCAGCTCCCAACTCACCCGCTGGCGCGGCGCCATCCGCGGAGTGTCACTCGGACCTCGATGTCCGCTCGGGTTTGAGTTCTGCGCACAATTACATAGACGGACAAACCGACAATCCCGGAGGATGATAGCGTGTCGATCGTCCCATACTCTGTGGTGATATGAGCGCTGGACAAGAGACGTTCATGAGACCGGTCATGATGATCGTGGACGACAAGCCGGAGGACCTTGCCGTGCTGCTGGATGCACTGGCCCGCCGGTTCGGCAGCGACTACCGGGTCGTATCGCATCTTTCCGGCCGGGCCGCGCTCGAGAACCTCGAGCAGCTGGAGGCCACGGGCGAGGAGCTGGCTCTGGTCATCGCCGACCAGTCGCTGCCCGAGATGACGGGTCTCGAGTTTCTCCAGCGGGTGCACGAGACACACCCCAAGGCGCAACGCACATTACTGGTCTCGTGGGGCGACAAGACCGCCTCGCAGATGATCCTGCGCGGCTGCGCCTTCGGCCAGCTGGACAACTACCTGTACAAGCCGTGGTCCCCCGCCGAAGTACACCTCTATCCGGCGGTCGGCGAGTATCTGGCGGATTGGACCCGGGCGCATGGCCCACGCCTGGAGATCGTTCGCGTCGTCGGCCGGCATCCGTCGCCTCGCGCCCACCACCTTTGCGACATGCTCGACCGGAACGGTATACCGTACGGCTTTCACCAAGTAGAGTCCGAGGAAGGCGCGGAGCTCCTTCGACAGGCGGGACTCGACGACTCGCAACTGCCCGTCGTCATGCTACCGGACGGTCACGCTCTCCGTGACCCCTCCGGCGCGGTCGTCTGCGAAGCGCTGGGTGTGACCGACGCCGAAGAGCGCAGCTGTGACGTGGCCATCGTCGGCGCCGGCCCGGCGGGGCTCGCGGCGGCGGTGTACGGTGCCTCGGAGGGGCTGAGCACGATCATCATCGAGCGTGAGGCGGTCGGCGGACAGGCGGGCACCAGCTCGATGATCCGCAACTACCTGGGCTTCCCGCGCGGAATCAGCGGCGGCGAACTGACGCAACGCGCCTATCAACAGGCGTGGGTGTTCGGAACGAAGTTCGTGATCGCCCGGCGGGTAAACCGACTTCGCGCCAACGGCACGGCTCGGATCCTCACTTTGTCCAACGGTGTCGAGATCACGGCGCAGGCCGTGGTGATCGCGACCGGGGCGGCGTATCGCCGCTTGGAGATCCCTAGCCTCGACCGCTTCGTGGGGGCCGGCGTCTTCTACGCCACACCTAGTGATACCCGCATCCTGGAGGGCAAGGACGTGGTCGTCGTCGGCGGAGCCAACTCCGCCGGTCAAGCGGTGCTGCACCTCGCCCGCAGCGCGCGGCGTGTAACACTAGTGATCCGCGGAGACGCGCTCGATACCGACATGTCAGATTACTTGGTGCGCGCGATTCTCCGAAAATCGAATATCGACATCCGACTGTCGACGGAGGTGGTGGACGGCGCCGGCCAACGAGCGCTGGAGCGGGTCGTACTGCATGACCGCAATCACGATGCGGCGGAAGAACTGCCGACCGATGCACTCTTCGTGTTCATCGGCGTCGAGCCGCATACTACCTGGCTGTCGGGCTCGGTGGGGCGCGACAGGGAGGGATTCGTCATCACGGGCCACGACATCGACCGGGCGAAGGCCGGCTGGCGGCTGGAACGCGAACCGTTGCCGTTGGAAACGAGCATGCCGGGCGTGTTCGCCGCCGGCGACGTGCGGCTCGGGTCGGTCAAGAGAGTGGCATCGGCCGTGGGCGAGGGCAGCGCGGCGGTGAGGTACATCCACGAATATCTGGCGGCACCGGCGGCGCTGGACGCCGGCGACTCGCTCGACACCGCGGCTTCAATCGCGGCGTCCACCTGACGACTGTCCGGCCGCGGCCGCTCTCTCGATCCCCGTACGAGCAGCCGACGGCGCTCATTCTTCGTCGGCCAGACGAGAGAGAGCGTCCTCTGCCTCCCGCACTCTGGCTCGAAGCTCCGGGTCGGAGTGACTCCAATGCTCGATGAACCGCCTATAGTGGAATGCGGCCCGTTCACGCTCGCCGCGCCGTTCGTAGATCTTCGCGCGCTCGAGGTGCGAAGGCGCTAAATAGGCGAGGGCGTATACCGAGCCTTCCGTAAAGCTGTTGTACCAGGTCAGCGCCTCCTCTTCGCGGCCCGCAGCGGCGAGCAGGCTGGCGCGCAAGTAACGCTCCCGATCCAGCGAGTGGAACGGGGAAGACACCATCGCCTGATACCAGGCTTGGTAGCGACGTTTCTCGAGTGTTGCGAGCGCCTCGGACGAGTCACCCATCGCCAGCGAAATTTGTGCGCGGACGCCAGCAACCAAGTCGCGGGCGAGGGCGATGACTCGATCGGGACCGTCGAGACCGCCCAGCGCTCGTGCGTATTCCAGAGCGAGGCTGTCCTCGTTCAACTGCGCAATCAGCAACGCCAGCAGATAAAGACGCAGGTGCGAGTGGGCGCCGTCGTTCGCGCTCAAGAATGCGATGGGGTTGCCGCTCGATTGCACCGAGCCGGCGTCCCAGCTTTCCAGATCTGCGCGTACCGCTCGCGTCTCCTGCGACGACGACGACGAAAACGGAACGACAGCAAGCAGCGCGCGATACTCCAACGCCGGTCCCGGCCCGATCGTCGCGCCGGAGTCGAGCGCCGCTCTCGCATCGATTCGGCGGCCTTGCGCGAACCGGAGGAAAGCGAGGTACGCGTAACCGAGCGCTCTGACCTCCGGGGGACGCGTCGACTGTGTGAGGATCGCCGCGATTTTCTCCCCTCCCGTCAGGTTTTCCGTGAAAATCGGAATCGACCAGGCCGCGCCCATGAGGGCTGCGTCATCAGCAAGTTCGAGCTCGGCCAATACACGCGCCTGGCTTTGCTCATCGCCGATCGTGAACGCTCTCAGCGCCTGGGCCTCTATCCGGCGGTCCGACTCAGGCTCGAGGTTGATGAATTGGCTGGCCAACGAATCGAGCGCCGCGGCGTCTGGCGAGCGGGATTCTATCCGCAACAGGTGTATGAACGCGTGAGATTCGGTGGGCTCGAGCGAGAGCACACGCTCGAACGGTTGGCGCGACTCCGAGACCGGTCGACCGAAGAAGGGTCCGAAGTGAAATAGCAGCTCGCCTAGCTGGTACCACGTCTCGACATCGTGTGTGTAGGTATCGAGAATAGCACGATAACTGGCTTCCGCTTCCGCGAAGTCGCCGCGACGGGCGGCCACCGTCGCCTCGAGCAGGCGCCGAACGCGTTCCGGCAGCCGGCGGCTGTGGCGGACGGCCCGCTCCGCCCCCTCCCTGGTCAGGTCCCCGCGAAGCAGCCACTCGCCGGCGATGCTGAGCCGGTACCAGGCGAGCGCGAACGTACTGTCGATCTCCGTCGCGCGCCGGAACGCCTCCGCGGCGGGAGCGAAACGACCGGCGCGAAACTCCCGCTCGCCCTCCAGGTAAGCCTTGAGGGCGTCGAGCGAACCAGTGGTCACCGCCGCGATCTGCGTGACCCCCGACCTGGGAGCCGCGCTCTGGCCCACCAGCAACTGGGCGGCCAGCTCATCTACGATTTCGAAAATCCGGGCCGCCTCGCCCTCCGCCGACGCTTGCGCCACCGCTTCGCGGCCGCGCTCGCGGTCGTAGAGCCGGGCGTCGAGGCGTATTACGCCTTCGACCGCCACCAAATTACCCAGCACGTAAAACCCCGCGCCGAGCGTTCCAGCGATTCGCTCGGACTCCTCGAGATCCAGCCGGCCATCGCTCTCTCGAGCCACGAGGCTGAGAATGGCCCTCGGATCGGCGCTCCTCAGGTCTCCCGCACCATCCAGCTTGGTGCTGAGCAGATCCACTAACCCCGAGCCGAGATACTCGAACTCGCCAGCGGATCGCACCGAGAACGGGAGGACGGCGATACGCGGCGGTGATGGCGCCGACGCGGGTTGGGGAGTTCGCTGCCAGATGACCAACCCGGCGATCGCGGCGATGCTCACGGCCAAGATCGAGGCCGCGGTGATCGGCCCGAATCTCTTGCCGCGTCGGCGCCGGCCGGGCGAGAGCGCGCGGCGGAACGCCGCGGCATCGGACCAGCGATCCGCAGGCGACCTGGCGAGGGCACGCCGCAGCGGCCCCTCGAGCTCGACGGGCACGCCCGCCCAATCCGCCGCGGCGGGCGGCGTCCGTCTCGACCATCTTCGTCCCGTCGCCGCCTCATACAGCACCATGCCCACCGCGTACACGTCCGTCGCAGGTGTGATCTCGTCACCTTCGATCTGCTCCGGCGACATGTAGGCGGGAGTGCCAACCACGTAACCGGTGGCGGTGAGCTTCTCGCCCGGCTCCTCCAATTGTTTGGCCACGCCAAAATCGACCAGCACGGCCTTCTGCTCGACCAGGAATATGTTGGCAGGCTTCACATCTCGATGGACTATGCCCTGGCCATGCGCCGCTTCCAGCGCCGACAGCAGATCGTTGGCAAGTGTGCGTATCTCGGCCTTGGACAGCGGGACACGTTCCAGCCTGTCGGCCAAGGTCTCGCCTTCTATGTACTCCATCACGTAGTAGGAGATACCCTCGGCCTCGCCCGCCTGGAAGACCGGGACGATGTTGGGATGTTTGAGACGCGCCAAGGTCCGCGACTCGGAGAGAAAGCGTTCGAGTGTCCTGTCGGTCGCTATCTCCGGTTGGAGCACCTTGATGGCAACCTGCCGGTGGAGCACGCGGTCGCGGCCCACGAACACCGAGCCCATCCCACCGCTCGCCAGTTCGCGCTCGACTTCGTATTGAGGCGCGAGCGCAGCGCGAAGCTTCTCCAGCAGAGACGTCATGGGAGGGAAGATGGGACGCCTGCAGGAAGGGAGCAACGATGACGCCTTCCAGCCGAGTACGCAGTCGTTTCAGCGTGTGTGAACGTGCCGCGCCGGCCTCCCCGTCTCCCGCGTGGAGCTCACAGCCTGCCGTCCGCCGAGCCGCATGACCTGACCCGCCCACGCACTCGCAGTCCATCTGAGCACGATAGCCGGGGCGCCGCAACTCTCTCGTGACTGCCGGGCGAAGCCAAGGCCCAACCCGACTCATCATTTACGCGACTCCCGAACTCTGCCCGAGACGCCCCGCCCAGCAGCAGAAGACCAAGCGCTATGCGCATGCTCCAGCGAACAGCGACCCGTCCCCCGAGCCCGACCCCGTCCAGCATGCGACTGATGGAGAAGTCGGCGCCAACTTCGTAACGCAGGTACAACAGGATCAATATCGCCGTCGCCACGGTGTGGAAACTGTGGAGGAACCAGATCGGCCCGAACGGCAAGCTCGATATGTAGAACCAGTGGAAGATGTTCGCCGTACCCCCCATCGCCAGCTGCATCTGACTGTACGATGACAGGCTACGCGTTCGCGTCGCCTTCACCAACATGGGGATGTTACCTGCGGCGAACATGCTGCTAGAGATCGCTCCCGCTATCGCTTCCGGTGCCATGGTACTCCCCTCATCATATCTATTCGAACAAGGAACTACGTCCCGTCGCACAGAGTCTGAGGCACATGGCGTGCCGGCGGTTTCCGTCCAGCTATCGGGTTGTGACAGAATGACTTATGGTGATGCGACCCGGCGGTGGGCGTTCACGAGATCTCGTGAATCAACGAGATTTCGTCAGCAGGCTCGCGAGATCTCACCAGGCTAGGGAGCTGACGTGGACCGGAACCGGCCGCTCAGCCGGGCTTCCGCCGCTCGATACCCAGTGCCTTCATCCGGGAACTGAGGGTGGACGGATGCATGCGAAGCAGTCG
>JASFLD010000080.1:0-11402 GCA_050118275.1 Gemmatimonadales bacterium | reverse complement strand
CGAAAAACGCCGCAGGGCGTGGTCATCGACCGCGTCGAATGGACGCCGCTAGACGACGGACGCGTTCGCCAAGTGTGGAAGGTCTCGCGCGATTCCGGCAAGACCTGGCAGGTCGTGTTCGACGGCCTGTACGCCCGGCGCTGAGACTCGCCCGGCGCTGGGTCGTACAGATCTGCGAAGCAGGAACCAATCTGGAGCGATCAGTTTGCAGAGGATGTAAGTTCCGTCCAGCCTCCGCGCGCCTATATTATCGCTACTGTCTTATGAACGTCGTTCGGACGCTATGCGTTGCCCGAACGGCGTCGGTTTTCAACTTGCGAGCTTCAGTGATCGGCGGGGGGTTGCAGTCATGACGACGGGGAAGCCTAGGGGCGAGGCGCGTAAGGTTACAGTGAGCTGCCAGTTCTGTCTGACGCTCAACCGGGTGGACGTGAACCGGGTGAAGCACAGCCCGAAATGTGGAAGCTGTGGCAGGCCGATCTTGTTGGATCGACCGATCAAGGTGACCGACGACGATTTTCGAAAGGTCATCGGCGGGTCAGAGCTACCGATCTTGGTCGATTTCTACGCCGACTGGTGCGGTCCCTGCAAGGTCATGGCGCCCGTCCTCGACGACTTCGCGAACGCGCATATCGGAGAGGCGCTGGTGGCAAAGCTCGATACTGACATGAACCAGAAGACAGCCCAGCGTTTTGATATCCGCAGCATCCCCACTCTGATCGTCTTCAAGGGTGGCAACGAGGTGAACCGTCGTATCGGGGCCGTCAACCGCGAGGAACTAGAGAAACTCCTCGCCTCCGTCTAGACCGACACCAGGTAAATCGTGGGGCACTTGGAACTGGGAACGGACCCGGAGCACAATCGCCAGGTCCGTGTCTGTCTTGCCCTTCAGCCTTCGAGCTCGAGCAGGCCTTCGCGGTGACGCAGTTCGTGGTCCAGTAGGTAACGTTTTCGCCACAACCCTCCACCATAACCGGTCAACTTGCCGTCGCCGCCGACCACGCGATGACACGGGATGATGATGGCGAGGCGGTTCTCGCCGTTGGCGCGTCCGACGGCTCGTCCGGCACCCGGCTTGCCGATGGCCTGTGCTTGTTCGGCATAGGACCTCGTGGCGCCGTAAGGGATGGACCGGAGGTAATCCCAGCAAGCGACCTGGAACTCGCTGCCTGGATACTGCAAAGGCACGCTGAACTCCCTCAACTCCCCGGCGAAGTAGCGATTCAGCTCGTGCTCCAACTGCGCGACGCGAGCGTTGGCGCCCAGGACCAGTTCACCGCCGAGTCTTCCCTTCAGATGCTCGAGTTGGGTCTCGAGCATTCGCCGGTCGGCGAACTCGAGCAGACAAACCGCCGCTTCCGTCGCGCCCGCCAACATGGGACCCAGCGGTGTGAGGATCCGCGAGATGTGAATGGCGTCCGATCCCCGAGCACGGCCCGGCGGTGTATCGAAGAGTTTCGAGAATGCCTCGCGAAAGCCGCTCAACGACTCGTATCCGTGCTCGTAGGCGGCTTGGGATAGATCGCCGCCGTTGTTGATCTGTCCAAGCGCCAGGCCGAGGCGGCGCGATCGTTGGTAGGCGTGGAAGGTCATCCCGTAGTTGGACTGGAACCAGCGCCGAACGCGATCCGGGTCCAGTTGCGCCTCGCGTAGATCAGCATCCCGCCACCGTCGTCTTGGCTCAGCGCTCAATGCTTCCATCAACGGCTGAAGCCACTCGGGGGTCGCGCCGTTAGGCTCCAACGGTTGACAGCGTTTACAGGGTCGGTAGCCGGCCCCCACGGCCTCGCGGGCGGAACCATAGTATTCGACGTTCTCGCTCCGCGGCTTGCGAGCGGTGCAGGTCGGCCGGCAGAACACGCCGGTGGTGCGGATGGCAGCATAAAAAACGCCGTCGAACGACTCGTCTCGTTCGCAAAGGGCCCGATACATCTCTTGCCGACTGGGTAGATTCGTTCCTGTATTCATGTCCGGCAATCTGTGGAGCTGCGCACCGGATTTCCACCGAAAAAACGACAGGGAATTCGGATCGCTCTCCGACAGTCTGCGGTTCTCACATCGCCGACGGCCGAAGACCGTCCGCTGGGTCCACCTGGCGCCGCTCCTTCCGACCCGGCGCTACGGCTGCAATCGTCCTCGTCGGGGTTTGTCGAGCGACGGCTTTGGCACCGCGTCCTCGATACGCTCGGTCAGGCGGTCGAGCAGATCCCGCAATACGCGGCGTCGTTTGCGCGCCGTGGACGTGTAAATCGACCGTGCCAGCAGGTAGGCCCCCCCGATGATACTGGCTGGCCAGGCGATCGCGAACGCGGCGGACTGCAGTGCGCCGATCCCCACGCCAAGGCCGATTCCAAGCCCGATGCCTCCACCACCGCCTCCGAGCATCCCACCGAAGAGTTGTCCGGCCAGATTGCTCAGCCTCTCCTCGATTCGAATCCGCGTTTTGCCGTCGCTGCTGGTCACGGTAACCTGGAGTGAGCGCTCGCCGCTGGGCGTGCTGGACTGCCATGTGAAGGTGCGCCCGAGGGCGCTGGCTTGGCCGTGCCCTCCCGCCGCCTGCTGGATGTCTGGCACGAAGGTTGAAAACTCCTCCTCTGGCATTTCGCCGGCCAGGATCCGCTCGAGTTTGATGGTGAGGGGGGCTCCGAAGAAGAAGGAAGCCTTGCCGGAATCGTCCTTAGTCCCCGATTCGATTTCAGCCGCGGCACGGCGCAAGTAGCGCGGGTCGATCCCGGCCTCGGCGGCAATCTCCTCTAGCTCCAGCAACGAGAGCCCTCCGCCCTCCGTCCCCGAGGCGGGCTCCTGCCGCTGCAACTCGGCCGCCCGCTTGAGTATGAGGCCGACTTCCTTGTCGCCGTAGCGACGGCGCTGTGGGAGGTCATCTGTCATGGTGATGAAAAAGTACCATCGCGCCGTTCCTTCTGCCATGCACCACGACGCGAACCCGGCGACCGGCGGGCACGGGAGAGATTTGCGGCCTCGTTGTCCGAACAGGTTGACGGGTGCCGGAAGGTTGTGGCTACCGCCTCTCGTCACGGCTCCTGCGTTTTTGCCGTCGGCGGAAGTGGGCTCATGAGATCGACGGCGACCCTCCAGACTCGGCCTGTGCTGGGCAGGTTACGCCAGACCCTGACGTAGTTGCCCAGTTCTTCGGCCGCGGCGGCACCGGGAGCCTGGTATTCGTACTCACCATAGGTGAACGCCATGTCGCCCGATCTGGAAACGTCGCCACCCAGCACCCGCCAGGTCAGCTTGCCGGGCCGCTCGGCGGCCGCCGCCCGAGCCGCATCGATTCCCCGACGCGGCTGGCGGCCGTCTCGCAGAACATGTACATCGGCTGTGAGAAAGGCATTGATCGCCTGTAGCTTGCCCTGCGTGGCGACGGCGCTCGCGAACGCCCGGTCTTTGCGCAGCAACCGCTCGAGCTCGGCCTCAGGATCGATCTCGCGTTCGGTCCGGAGCTGGTCCGCGCGATGGGCCATGGGCCGTTCAACTCGGCTTGGCGGGGTTGGCGGCGCTGGATTGTAGGTACCGTGATCGATCACGACCTTCCAGGTCCCGTCCCGCTGTAGCTCCCAGACGGTGAAATATTGGCCGTGGGCTGTCGGTCCTGAGGCCGGATCGGGGCTGTAGCTCCAGGGTCCCGTTGTGAAGCCGAGGTCACCGGCGAGGGAAACGTCGGCCAAGACGGGCTCCCACGAGAGCAAGCCGGGCGCGTCGGGCTGGGTGGCGAGGAATCGCTTGCCGTTGGTGGCTCGCGGGCGGAACAAGATGGCTTCATCCGCTAGATACTGCAGGAACGCACCCCGGGTACCGAGCTCGGCGGCCGATCGGGCGAAAGCGTGTTCTGCTTCGACGAGTGAAGCCAGTGTGGGGTCGGATTCCGCTGGCTCCGCCCCGCACGCCAGATGTAAGCCGGTGCTGGCGGAGAGAAGGACTCCGAATGTCCTCGTAATTCGCGATCCGTTCACGACGGTGAAATTAGGCTCGGGAATCGAAACCGCCACCAGTGAACGACGAGTGGCGCGTGGGCGCGCCGAGTCGCTCGACTGCGGAGCCCGAGCGGCTTGGTTGAGCTGGGGTGCTTCTCGAACTTGTCTGCGATACCGCGACATACTATTGGTCTTTGGCGCCGTCGTCTGCCGGTCGGAGGTGCGGCGAGGGCCTGAGCCCGCCAATAACGGCCTCGAGGACCCGACTCCTATCGGTCGGACGGGAGCCGGCCGGCCTGGAGGTTGATACCTGACGCAGTGCACGAGGATCTTATCGTGAGAAGTCTGCCGGTCGTCTGGCACGAGGGTTACGAAGTGGATATCGGACCCCACGTATTTCCTACGCACAAGTACCGCGCGGCGCGCGACCGGTTGGTTCAAGAGGGGACGATCGCCGAGCGGGACATTCGGCGGCCCGAGCCAGCGTCCGACCGACAGGTGTCGTTGGTCCACACGCCCGCGTACCTGAACAAGATCGAGACGGGAGCGTTCGGGCTCCAGGACGTCATGCTTCTCGAGGTGCCATTCTCGACGGAGTTGCGGGACGCGATGTGGCTTGTTACCGGAGGGTCGATCCTCACCTCCCGTCTCGCCGTCGAGACCGGGCGAGCGGTCCACTTGGGAGGCGGCTTTCATCACGCATTCCCGGATCATGGAGAAGGCTTCTGCCTGGTCAACGACGTAGCTATTGCCGTGCGCGTTCTGATGGTCGAGGGTTCGATCGATCGCGCGGCACCGCCACGGTTTTTAGAGACGAGCCGGAGGTATTCACGTTCTCGATCCATCAAGAACACAATTATCCGGCTTGGAAGCCGCCCGGCGATCTCGATCTGGGACTCGCTGATGGTGCCGGTGACGAGGAGTATCTGGCTTTGCTCGAGCGGCATCTCCCCGACGTGTTGGAGCGGCATCGTCCTGATCTGCTGTTCTATCTTGCCGGCGCCGATCCCTACGAGAACGACCAATTGGGGGGGCTTCGCTTGACCCGAGAAGGGCTGCGGCAGCGGGACGAGCTCGTGTTCAGATTGGCCGAGGGAGCGAGCGTGCCTGTCGCGGTCGCGCTCGCGGGCGGTTACGCGTGGCGGTTCGAGGACACCGTGGAGATACATTGCGGTACGGTGCGGGCGGCATGTGAAGCGCGTTCCGCCTGACTGGTAACCCGCGGGTTGGCGACGGGAGAATCGACCGGTCTTCTTGCCCGCCGTCCGTCGGGTATCTTTGCCAAGTGGCGGATGGTGATTATCATTAGATCGTTCCCCCGCCTGTGGTTCGGATTCCCCCGGAGTTCACCTTACACGAGAGGTACGTCGTATGAATCGTGGGGCTTCCTTCATTCGTGCGGTTGCTATTGTCGCGGTGCTGTTCGTCGGCACTTACTCGTGCGCCACGAAGACCCAAACGGGCGCGCTGATCGGGGCTGGCACAGGCGCCGCAGTGGGAGGTGCGATCGGTGCGGCCGCTGGTAACACGGCGGCTGGGGCGATCATCGGCGCTGCCGTTGGCGGTGCCGCCGGGGCCATCATCGGTAACTACATGGACAAACAGGCGGCCGAGATGGAACGCGATCTCGAGGGCGCCAAGATCGAGCGAGTCGGCGAGGGCATCAAGATCACCTTCGACTCCGGCCTGCTGTTTGACGTCGATAGGTACGAGCTGACCTCGGGCGCTCGAGCCAATCTCACCGACCTGGCTCGGATCCTCAACAAGTACGAGGACACGAATATCCTGATCGAAGGACACACCGATTCGACGGGCTCTGAGGACTACAACATGACGCTGTCCGAGCGTCGGGCCCAGGCTGTGTCGCATTACTTGGCCGTGCAGAACGTGGCCCCAAGTCGCTTCAGCATCATCGGCTACGGCGAAATGCAGCCGATCGCGTCGAACGAGACGACGGAGGGCCGACGCCTCAACCGCCGGGTCGAGCTGGCGATCATGGCGAACGAGGACCTCAAAGCCGCCGCGAAGCGGCAGGCCGAGGGTTAGTCACCGAGAAGCCTGGTGGGGCGCGCTCTGATGGCATCCTGCCAGGGTTCGGCGCTTGCTTCAACGGTCCCGATGGGTCGCTCGACCGCCTCGTGCGGTCGGACCTTCAGGCCGAGAGGCGAGAGCCTGGCCGGACGGGGGGGACATTCGTTCCCCGATCTTGCTGAATGATTGGCGGCGCGTGGGGCGCTCGAGCCCGCGCTCGCCCTCTCATTTCCTGTCTACGTCGGAGCGTCGGACCTCCGCCGAAAAACGCGTCCACCCTTGCGGCTCTCAGCGGAACCCCTATCGTGTCCAGGTACGCAGTGTGACAGGGGTGCTGGGGAGTGTCCCGGCTGAGAGCAAACCCTCGAACCTGATCCGGATAATGCCGGCGCAGGGAGTCAGCCACCTCCTCGGTCCCTCTCTGCTTTTCTGATCGACAGTGCCAGGCGCGCAGGGAGGTTTTCCACCATGGACTTCTGCGAGCAGCAACTGGACCGGATCCGTCCTATTTGGGATAAGATGCTCGACCACCGCTTCCTCAGGGAGACGCGTGACGGCACTATCGCGGACGAGATCTTCGGCAACTGGATGCGGCAGGACTACCTGTTCGTCGAGGCGGCGATTCCGTTCCTTGCCGCTCTGATCCCGAGAGGGCCCGCCGAGCACCGCCAGGCGCTGGGACAGGCTTTGCCGGTGCTCGAGCAGGAGCTCGAGCTGTTTGGCGAGCGAGCCACCGCCGTCGGACTCGACCTGACTGATGTGCAACCATCTTTTACGAACCACGCCTACGTCCAGTTCTTGCTGGCCAGCGCGTACACACTGTCTTACGCCCAGGCCTTCACGGTGCTCTACGTGGCCGAGAAGGCCTATTATGACTCCTGGATGGTTGTGAGGCGGGGCATCGACTCGGAGTCGATCTGGTTCCCATTCGTCGAGAACTGGACGAGCGAGGCGTTTGCCGCTTGGGTCGGATACTTGGAGGAGCAAGTGGATCGATTGGCGGAAGGAGCCGGAGAGGCGGAACGGAAGGGGATGGCGGACGCGTTCGAGATCACGGCGCGCTACGAACTCGCCTTCTGGGAGATGGCGGCTTCGGGCGAGGGCTGGCCTGGACTGGAAGGAGTTGCGGCGTGTTGAAGTTCACCGATGAGCTGTACGCGGCGGGCCGACCGATCTGGGAGGCGCAGCTCGAGCACCCGTTCGTCAAGGGCATAGGGGACGGGTCGCTCGATGAAGAGCGATTCAAGCGCTGGGTCTTGCAGGACTATCTGTATCTGAAGGAATTCGCCCGGGTTTTCGCCTGGGCCGTGGTGAAAGCGGATGACCTCACATCCATGGCTTGGTACGCAGCCGTGTTGACTCTGACGCTGAATACCGAGATGGCGCTTCACCGTGAGTACGCGGGCCGCTTCGCGCTGACACCGGACGACCTGGAAGAGGCTCCCATGTGGCCGACGACACGAGCCTACACCGACTTTCTCATTCGGACCGCCGCCGATGGCGACATGGTGGACCTGGTCGCGGCGTTGCTTCCGTGCGCCTGGGGTTATGTCTTCGTCGGGCGGAAGTTGGCCGATGCCAACCCGCCGGAGGATCAGCGCTACGCCGACTGGATCGCCCAGTACTCCTCGGACGAGTTCGCCGAGGCGGCGGCGTGGCTGCGCGGTGAGATGGATCACCTGGCCGCAGGACTACCGCCGGAGAAGCGCAAGCGACTGATCGAGCTGTTCGTGATCTCGAGCCGTTACGAGTGGCAGTTCTGGGAGATGTGCTGGAACGGTGAGGAGTGGCCCATCTGAGGCTGCATCGCACGACCCAAAATGTGAGAGAGCCCACCGGAGGAGTGGGCTCTCTCGTTTAGCGCTGAGTCCTCGAGGTCAGCGCCAGGGAGCCACCCATGGCTGAAACGGTCGGAAACGACCATGGTCCAACACGGCCCCCTCTATCGTGACGGCACCGGGCGGTGCGGCGGATTGTCTGGAGGGGTCCCCTTGACCGCCGCGGCAGGAGACTTGCACATCCCGCCGGTCTTGAACCGCCTGCCGGCGGCTGACCCCGGAAGGCCGACGGTGCCGCCAGAGACAGACCCGGCCTCCAGGAGGCTGGGGCCTGTCCGAGGTTATTCAGTCTGACAAAAGAAAACACCGGGGCGTTAATCGAGCGTTACGTGAGAGGGTTTTTGGCGTTAATCGGCCTCCAAAAGCCTCCGCCAGGCCGCCTCGGCGATGGCTGCGTCTTGGGCTCCGACCCCAGTGAGATCGCAGATGATCAGCTCCGCGTCCTCCCGTCCCGATCGTTTTCCAGTCAGCACCTCGCCCAATTCGGCGTGGGCGGCCTCGGCGCCGACGGCGCCTTCCTCGACCGCATGGTGCAGCTCACCCAGCGCCAGGCATTGACTGAGTCGGTCGACCACGATCTTGTCCGCCTTCGCCAGCGCTTCGGACGGCAGCTCACGCTTGTCCGGACCATCGGAGCCTACCGCGATGACCGTGGCGTGACTCGCCAGGCAAGTGGCCTCGAACAGCGGCTCGCGACTGGCCGTCACCGTGATGATCAGGTCGGCGCCGTCCAGGGCCTCCTCGGGTGTGGCCGCGGGGATGCAAGGACGGTCGAGCTCCGACTCCATCTCCCGGCAGTAGCTCTCCAATCGCTCACGGTTGCGGCTCCAGGCGACCGTTCGGTCCCAACTGCGTACTTGGGCCAGGGCGCGGAGCTGATAGCGCGCCTGAATGCCGGAGCCGAGTACGGTCACCTGGCCCAGCGCGGTCGCGCTCAGGAGGCGCGCCGCCAGGGCGCCGGCCGCGGCCGTGCGCAAATCGGTCAGATAACCGTTGTCAGCCAGGAGCACCTCGGGGAAGCCGGTCCCGGCGTCGAAGACGAGGATCAAGCCGGCCCCGCTGGGCAGGCCTTTGGCGACGTTCTGATAGAAACCGGACGCGATCTTGACGGCAAAGATCGGGGCGCCCGTTAGGTAGGCCGACTTGACATGCACTTCACCGGCAACCTCGGGGATGTCCAATCCCATGGGCGGTGGGAGCTGGACGCGACCCTCCGCCATGGCGCGAAAAGCCACTTCGGCCGAGGCCAACGCCTCGGGTTCCTTGATAGCGGCTCGGATGGCTTCTTCCTCGATGACTCTCATGGTCGGGCTTTCTCGAGTTGAATTATTGAGATGCGCAATCGATCGCGGACCCCAGGGCAACTCCGCGGCAGGCGATGGCGCCGCGTCGGTCGTTCGAGTATGATCCGCCTCGAAACCGTACCTCCTGTCGTTCTGCGGCGTTTCGTGTCCGTTGCGGCCGGTCACGCTGTCGTCCCATCTTGCGGGCAGCCCTCGACCCAACTGCAAACCGAAGTGGCAAACCACGATAGGAATATGACAGAGAAACGCGAGCCATTAAAGACCGTGAGGCCATCCGAATATCAGCCCCCCCTACCCATCGATCGCCTCATCCTCGAGCAGTCACCGGAAGAAGAGGCCGTACCGATGGACGTGCTTTTCGTAGGAGGAGGACCAGCGGGACTCGCCGGCGCGATCGAACTGTCCAGGCTCGTGGTCCAAGACGGGAAAGACGGTGGATCGCTCGGAGCGTTGGAGATCGGAGTCCTCGAGAAATCGGAATCGTTGGGCGAACACTGCCTTTCGGGGGCGATCGTCAATCCAGCCCCCTTCCGTGAGCTGTTCCCCGAGGTCCCCGAGGGGGATCTGCCATTTCGGCGCCAGGCACCCAAAGACCGGGTCTACATGCTGTCTGAGCGGGGATATTGGCGTATACCCACCCCTCCGACCATGCACAACAAAGGGAATTTCGTCGCCTCGATCTGCGAGATCGTCCGCTGGATGGGTGAGCGGGCAGAAGCGGCCGGCGTCAACGTCTTCACGGGATTCCCCGCCGACTCGTTATTGGTGGATGGAAGTCGCGTGTTGGGGGTACGTACTACGCCCGCGGGTCTCGACCGAGCTGGGAAACCAGGTAGTGGCTACATGCCGCCGACCGACGTGACGGCCAAGGTCACGGTACTGACGGAAGGCAGTCGCGGCGCGCTGGCCCAAGCTTATCTGAACTGGCAGGGGATTCGCTCTCCCAACCCACAGATCTACGCGCTCGGAGTGAAAGAGCTCTGGCAAGTGAGGCGCCCGCTTCCGAATGTGATTCACACGCTCGGTTGGCCTCTTCCCAAGGACGCTTTCGGCGGCAGCTGGCTCTATCCGATGGCGGACGACCTGATCTCGCTGGGCCTGGTCGTCGGGCTCGACTACCGGCAGACGACGCTCGATGTGCACATGCTGCTGCAGCGCCTGAAGCGGCACCCGCTGGTTGCCCCTTTCTTGGAGAACGGGGAGCTGGTGGAATGGGGGGCGAAGACGATACCCGAGGGTGGCTACTATTCGCTGCCGGAACGTTTGCACGGAGACGGCGTGCTGATTGCCGGTGATGCCGCCGGCTTCGTTGATGTACCGTCACTGAAGGGCATCCACTATGCCATGCAGTCAGGCATCTTCGCGGCGCGGGTCGTATTCGACGCTCTCAAAGGCGACGATACGTCGGGTGCTGGCCTCGCTGGCTACGATGCGCTGGTCCGGGACAGCTACGTCGGCAAGGACCTTTACAAGACCCGAAACATGCGACTCGCGTTCAAATCGGGGCTCTACGGCGGTGGACTGAAAGCGGCCTTGATGACGGCAACGCGCGGCGCTCTGTTCGGCAGCCGGATCGTTGTCGCCGAGGACGCCGAGGAACGGCGCGAGGTGACACGGCCCGATGAATTCACGCCCGACGGAAAGCGAACGGTCAGCAAAGTCGATGCCGTGTTCCGTTCGGGCAACACGACGAGGGATGACATCCCTTCACATCTCATTGTCGGCGAGGACGTACCAGCGGAGGTGGCGGACATGTATGCGCACATGTGTCCGGCGGGTGTCTACGAGAGCGAGGGGGGGGAACTGGTCGTCAACGCGCCCAACTGCATTGACTGCAAGGCAACCGATATCCTGGGTCCGCGCTGGACGCCGCGCGAAGGCGGAAGCGGTCCCAGCTACAAGCGCATGTAGACGCCGTTATCGGCAAGCGCGTGCAGCCCTGCACTCGTCCGAGCGGCGAACCTCTCTTCGAGCTCCGCAGCCTGTGGGAGGGACTCATGTCGACTCTCGAGCGTGCCCCAATCCGTCTCATTCTCGGTCTGGCGGCGTCGGCTTGCCTCGTCTCGGCCTGTACCCGCCATCCTACCGCAGAGGTCGAGAACCTACGGGCCTTCGCGAAACTTTATGGATACGTGCGCTTCTTCCATCCGAGCGATGAGGCGGCCGCCCTCGACTGGGAGCGGTTTGCGGTCCACGGGGCGATGCGGGCGAGAGAGGCGCGATCGGTTGACGAGTTGGAGACGATCCTCACCGAGCTGTTCCGGCCGGTGGCGCCCACGGCCCAGATCTACCGGACG
>JASFLD010000079.1:0-11549 GCA_050118275.1 Gemmatimonadales bacterium | reverse complement strand
ATATTTCTTCCGTGCAAGACCACGATCAACGAGCCAGCGGAACACACCGCCGACGAAAATGGCGAAGGTGCTCCAGATCGGCAGGTACATTCCCACCGCGACCAACATAGGTGACGGAGCCCGCACGAGGATGAGCATGACCGCGAAAAGCATCCCTGCCAAGAACAGGGGCCAGACCATCTCGCCAGCAACGATCCCTTGAGCGACCAACGCCATGAGACCTGCTTGCGGTGCTGCCAGTGCGACCGCCGGATCGGCCCCCGGTGCGCCGGCGAACCCGTATCCGTTATTCAACAAGAGGAGGACTCCGGCCAGAAACGGTGACGCGATGACGACCCCGAGCAGCTCGCCCAGCTCCATTGAGCGTGGCGTGCCGCCCAGAATATGACCGACCTTCAGGTCTTGCATCATGTCGCCTGCGATGCCCATCGCGCAGCACACCACTGCCGCTACGCCGAGCACCGCCAGCACGCCGTGATCGCCTTTGAGCCCGATGGCGACCATCAGCAGAGCGGCCAGGATCAAGGTTGATAGTGTTAGGCCACTGATCGGGTTGTTGCTGCTGCCGATCACGCCCACGAGATAGCCGGCCACTGCGGCGAAAAGGATCCCGGCCACGACCATTACCACGGCGGCCAGGATGGAGCCACCAAAGCTCCTGCTGAAGTAGTAATAGAGGATCCCGATGGGGATCAGGAGCCCAATGATACCCCAGACAATCCAGCGGTAGGAGATGTCAATCTGGAATCGCTGGAGCGCCACGTGCTCATCCAGCTTGACATGCTTCACATCGGCCAACACCCTTGCAAGGCCGGTGCCAAGACTCTTGCGCATGCGCCAGAGAGTCCACACCGCTCCGACGACCATGGTCCCCACCGCCAGCGGTCGAACCTGCTCCTGCCACACGACACCTTGGGCCACCGCAGACCAACCCTGGGCCTCAACAAGCGGCCCGAGATCCCGGTTCACGAACAGCATGACGGGGATTAGGCACCACCACCCGAGCACACCGCCCGCGAACACGACGGCGGCGAGCTGAGGACCAATGATGTATCCGACTCCCAGCAGGGCAGGCGAAGCCGAGGGTGTCGCCGCGAACATGCCCCCGGTGTACGATTCCGCGAGTGAGCGCCCTTGGTTGATGCGCGTCGTCCCCCACGACCAGAAACCGGACATGTATGTACCTAGCACGCGAACACCCGCCGCGTTCTTCAAGAGTTCGACGACGGCGGCGGTCAGTCCGGCAATCACCAGGTACTTTCCTCCTGTCGCTCCACTCTGGCCGGCCTTGTGGATTTCCGACGCGGCGACGGATTCAGGGAAGGGGAGGTTGGCATCTTCCACCAACGTTCGGCGGAGGACGACCACGAAGAGGACGCCCAGCACACCGCCGATCGCCATGATCACTGTCGAAGTCAGGATGTTCACGCTCTCCCATACGCCGGCGATGACGAAGGCAGGGATCGTGAAGATCGCGCCGGCGACCAGTGCCTCGCCGACCGAAGCGGTGGTCCGCGCGACGTTCTCTTCCAGTATCGTACCCCCCCATGGCCGTAGCACGGCCATGGCCACGACCGCCGCAGGGAAGGTCGCTGCGATCGTCAGCCCCGCCACCAGACCGATGTAGGCGTTGGCGGCACCCAGGATGACCGCCATCACGACGCCCAACAAGACCGCTCGGGGCGTGAACTCCCTCAGCCGCGTGTCGGCGGGAACGTATGGTTCGTAGGGTTTTGGATCCATCGAGAGTCTCCCGAGGTCTGTGGATTCCGGTCGAATCGGCGGCGGCTCATCGGCCGGCCGCACTCCCCCACCTCTAACGCCTTGGACGGATTGGAAAAATGAAGCCGGGTCAGCCTAGGTTGCCGCAGGCGGCGTGTCAAGAAGTGGCATGGCCCCGACAGCGTCGGATACATCATCCGAGCAGGGACTCAACCGTCCCCGAATCTGTGCCCGTAGCGCAGCGCCTCGCCCGACTCCCACGGACGGTAGCGGTTGCAGAAGTCGATCCGCTCGCCCAGCGGCGGGTGCGAGGCCCGCCAGAGCTTGTAGAGCGGCCCCGGCCGCGGGTTGGCGAGGTTCTCCGCCTGCAACTTGACGAACGCCGTGGCGCAGGCGTGGTTGTCGCGCGTGATCTCGAGACCGAATCGGTCGGATTCGTGCTCGAGGTGGCGCGTATAGGCGAAGGCGATGGGCGTGGCGACCAGAGTGAACGCGTTCAACAACAGGACCAGGAGTGGCAGCGAAGCGATATCGGACAGTTGATCGAACCGCCATCGCGTCTTGAAGCGATCGATCAGTGTTCCGGCACTTCTGTGGGCGGCGTAAAGCGCGAGGAGGATCAGCAGGGAGAAGAACAGCACGAGCCAGACCGCGTGTCTCAACACGTAGTGACCCATCTCGTGCCCCATCACGAACAGTAGCTCTCTCCTTCCGAGTTTCTGGATGATCGTGTCCCAGAGTACTATGCGCTGTGTGCCCATGAAGCCCGAGACGTAGGCGTTGACCGTCTCGGTGTCGACGCTCTTGTTGACCTCGTAGACGCGATCGGCGTCGATGCCAGCCCGGTGGGCCAGCGCCAGGATGTCGCTCTCGAGCTGCTTGTCGGTCATCGGCCCGAAGTCATTGAACAGCGGATCGATGACGATCGGACTGACCAGCAACAAGAAGAAGATGAATGGAATCATCGCCACGCCGGTGTACAACCACCAGCGGCGGGGACTCTTCTTCAGTAACAGGTACGGGATCCACAGGAACAGCACACCCAAGACGATTCCAAGTGCCAGACCTTTCAAGGCATCGCCGAACCACTTGCCGAGGGTCTGGTTCGAGAGGTCGTAGGCGTGCTGGCGCACGAAGCCTGCGTAGTAGGCCAGCGGCAAATCGATCACGAAGGTGATCAACAGGTAGAGCGTGACGTAAATCGCGATGACGAAGAACCACTTGCGGCCGAGCGTCTGAGCCCAGTCGCGCATCCGGGCCGAGAAGCCCGTGAAAAGGAAGAGCCCAGGGATGAGCAGGCCCCAGAGGGCGTTGACGATCCAGAGCAGGTTGCCGCTACGATAGTATCGCATCGCTTCTTCGCTCGGCTGGGGGACGGCGATGCGACCCGCTTCTTCTTGAGCGGCAGACGCGGCGGCGGACGCCGAGTCCGACTGCTGAACAGTGACGGAAGTGGCGTCACGAGCCTGCGTGACAGCCGGATTCGAGATCCAACACAGGAAAAGTGAGAGCAGAGCGAGGCAAGTCAGTCGCTTCATGTGTGATCTCCGCGGGGCGGTAGCGCTGCTGGCCCGGCGTGCGGGCTTGGATGATGTCGTATTGATCTGAAAAATAAGCTTAGATCTTCCTCGGTGCCCTCGCCAGTGGCTCGTCGTGAGCGGTCCCTGTCGGCTAGTCTGAGCCGGGCTTGGGATTTATTCTTAGAGACACGGACGAGGAGAGGCGGCTGAGCGATCGGATGGCTCAGAAAGACCTGGATTCGGAGGTCACGGAGCAAGGATGCATTCTGGGGTCAAAGACCCGCGCGAGATCATAACGCCTGACGCGTTCGAGGTCGCTCCCGAACTGCTCGGCACTCCGCTGGCCCGACCGTGGCGGCGTGGGGTGGCCATGGCGATCGACTTGCTGCTCGTCGTCATCCTCGGGTCGGCCGGCTGGATCTTTCTCGGCCTCGCGCTGGCCGTTCTGAGCTTCCGGGCCGCGCTGCGAAAGCCCACGCTGGGCTGGTTGAGCCGGGGTGCCCGCCTGGTGCTCTTCGGATCGCTCGGTGTTCTGCTGCTGATCGCTTCGTTGGGGGGATTCTGGTCCAAGCTGTTCCTGAACCAGGACGAGTCGCCGATCCAGGTCGGGGCGGGCGGTATCGTCTCGGGACTCAGCCTGGGCGAGGCGGGGGCGGCGATCTCGGACGTCATCGCCCTCAGTCGCGCCGAGACCGAACCCGAGGCGCGTGAGGCGGCATCGAACCTGACCGACCGACTGCGACGGCAGGGTTTGGAAAGCGATGAGATCCGTGACGTGCTGGAAGGAATCGCTGCCGAGAGCGAAGCAGAATGGATGGAACCTGTGATCGCCTCGATCGTCGACACGATGGGCGTCACGGTCCCGTCGATGAACGTCGACTCGCTGGCCCAGGCGTACTCCGCCGCTCTGCAAGCCGGTGATTCGATGGAAGCAGACAGGCTGGCCGCCCCGCTCGGCGAGGCGTTGGCGGTAGACCGGCTCGGGCGACAGGAGCGGCGTATCGCACGGTTGCAGAGGGCGAATGCCGCGCTCGAGCGAGAGGTGGAGGGCGAAAGGAATCGGGGCCTGATCCGCCTTCTCTTCAAGGTGGCCGATGAGATCGGGCTCGGTTTCGGCTGGGCGGGACTTTACTTCACCCTGTTTCTGGCCTATTGGAAGGGCCGAACACCCGGCAAACGGCTGATGGGCTTACGTGTGGTTCGCCTCGACGGTAAGCCCATCGGGCTATGGGTGGCGTTCAACCGGTTCGGTGGATACGCAGCCTCGATCTTCACCGGCCTACTGGGATTCGCCGAGATGTTTTGGGACCCGAACAGGCAGGCGCTGCACGATCGCATTGCAGCGACCGTCGTGACGCGGGAGTAGGATCACCAGTGGTGAAAGGAGTGTGACGAAACCGGAGCGCACTGGACACCCGTACTGTGGAGGGAGGTGCGCGCACGCCGCGCGGTTGTCTCCGTTTACGAGTAGCTGCAGGCAGGAGGTCGTGAAGTGAACGAATCGGAATCGGGCGCGTCGGGACGGGGCGCTTTCGCGGAGCTGAAGGAGGCGGTCGGTAATCTGTTCGAGTCGGTCGTCGGCTTGGCTCCCGATCTGGGCTTGGGACGCGGTTTCCCGCGTCACGAGATGCGGGTCGAAGACAAAGGGTACCTGGTTGAGGTCGAATTGCCGGGCTTGCGACGCGAGGCGATCGAGGTCGCGGTTAGTGGCCGAACGCTGAGTATCACTGGCAAACGGCCGAAGTTCGAGCCGCCGAACGGGGCGCGGATGATACGCAGCGAGCGTCCCTACGGTAAGTTCGAACTTAGCGTGAAGTTGCCGGACGAGGTCGACACGCTGGGGGTCGTGGCCAAGATGCGGGACGGCATCTTGGAGGTTCAATTGCCGAAGCCGGCCCGCGGCGGCCGCAGTATCGAGGTCGAGTCTGCCGAGGGCGAGGGAACGGGCGCCGAAGCTCGTCCGCAAGCGGAGGCGACGCCGGGCGAGGCCGGACCAGGGGAACAGGGACCCGCGAAGATGCCCTGGGAGGAGAACACGCCGGAGCAGGGCGGCGGCGAGACGGGAGCGGACAGACATGAATGACATGGGCCCCGATGAACTGCGCGACGTACAGGACTCGCGCGCATCGCTCAAGAATGAACGAGAAGCCAGGTTGCGCCGCCGCCGCTACTCGCGGCCGAATGTGGACATCTATTCCACCGATACCGAGATGGTGGTGCTTGCGGACATGCCGGGCGTGACGAAGGACGATCTGGAGGTCGCTCTGGAGGAGGACGACCTGATCATCGAGGGTCCCGTACGAGGGCGATCGGAGCAGGAAAGCGCGCTGCCGTGGGGGTACTATCGGCGTTTCAAGCTGCGGACGCCGTTCGACCGATCGCGCATCCGCGCCGGCATTCGCGGCGGCGTACTCCGGATCAATCTGCCAAAAGCGATGAACCAGCAGAAGGAGAAGGTCCCCGTCGACTGAACTCGCCGGGCCGTCATGCACCACCGTCCGCCGTACGGTCATCGCGCGGACGGTGGGCATTGCGGCAGCAGGCGACCGCTGGGTCCCCGGCCCGATCGTCCGGCAGGGTCCGCAACTCATCAGCCGGCCCTTTCCGAACCAGTTCGCCCGCGCCAGGTGCTGCCAAAGTGGCAGCTTCGGGTGGCACGCCAGTTGCTCTCTTCAACCTCGATCTCTCGTTGCGAAAAGGCGCTCCGCTTGGCCACCAAGTCATACTGGAGCGATGGTGGGCTAAAGAGAGGAATTCGACATAGATGATTTCGTTTGACCGACTAACCGTTAAGGCGGGCGAGGCTCTGCAGGGGGCGATCGCGCTGGCGATGGAGAGGGGGAACCCCGCCGTTGAAGACGTGCACCTGCTGTCGGCGCTGCTGGATCAGGAAGGTGGAGTGGTCGGCTCGATACTGGGTCGGGTGGGCGTCCGCTCGCAAGAATTACATCGGCGTGTGAACGAGGCATTGGACCGGCTGCCGCGCCAAGCGGGCGGATCGGGGGTGCAGCCATCTCGCCAGTTGACGCAAGTACTGGATGTGGCGGACACGGAGGCCAGGGAGATGGGCGATCAGTTCATCTCCAGCGAGCACCTGACCATCGCACTGGCCTCGGACAAGGCGAGCACGACCGGACCGCTGCTGCGGGAGCTTGGCGCGAAGCGCGATGCGTTGAAACCAGCGATCGAAGCGATGCGGGGTCCGCACCGGGTTACCGATCGGGAGGCGGAGGAGAAGTACCAGACGATCCAGCGTTACACGATCGATCTGACCGACATGGCAAGGCGCGGCAAACTGGATCCGGTGATCGGACGCGATGAAGAGATCCGGCGTGTGATCCAGGTCCTCTCACGCCGGACGAAGAACAATCCGGTACTGATCGGCGAGCCGGGCGTCGGCAAGACGGCGATCGTGGAGGGACTGGCGCAGCGGATGGTGAACGGCGACGTGCCCGAGTCGCTGCGTAACAAGCAGCTGATCCAGGTGGACATCGGGGGCATGGTCGCCGGCACCAAATACCGGGGCCAGTTCGAGGAGCGATTCAAGGCGTTGCTCAAGGAGATCTCTGAGAGCGACGGCCAGTATGTCGTTTTCATCGACGAGCTGCACAATATCGTGGGAGCGGGTGCCGCTGAAGGAGCTGTGGACGCCAGCAACATGATGAAACCGCTACTGGCCAGGGGGCAGCTGCGGGTCGTGGGCGCCACGACGCTGAACGAGTACCGCGAGCACGTCGAGAAGGACACGGCGTTGGAGCGGCGATTTCAGCCGATCTTCACCTCCGAGCCGAGCGTGGCGGACACGGTAGGGATTCTCCGGGGACTGAAGGAACGGTACGAAGTCCATCATGGAGTGAGGATCACCGACGGCGCGATCGTCGCGGCGGCGCGCCTCTCGAACCGCTACATCACCGATCGCTTCTTGCCGGACAAAGCCATCGACCTGATCGACGAGGCGGCATCGATGCTGCGGATCGAGATCGACTCGATGCCGCTGGAGATCGACGAAGTCGAGCGCCGAATCGTGCAGCTGGAGATCGAGCGGCAGGCGCTGCAGAAGGAGAAGGACAGGGAAAGTCGCGCCCGGCTCGAACGTCTCGAGCGGGAGTTGGCCGAGCTGCGCGAGAGCTCGAGCGGGATGAAGGCGAGGTGGCAGGCCGAGAAGGAAGCGATCGAGAACATCCGGACGCTCAAGGGGCTGATCGAGACGCTGCGCACCGAGGCGGACCAGGCAACGCGAGCCGGTGAGAACGAGCGCGCGGCGGAGATCATCTACGGCAAGACCCCGGCGATGGAGAGGGAGCTTGCAGCGGCCAGCGAGAAGCTGGCGGAGTTGCAGAGCGAGACCCGCTATCTGAAGGAAGAGGTCACAGAGGAAGACGTCGCGGCGGTCGTGTCGCGCTGGACGGGCATTCCGGTGAGCAAGATGATGGAGAGCGACCGGGAGCGCTTGGTTCATCTCGAGGATCATCTACACAAGCGGGTGGTCAACCAGAACGAGGCGATCGACGCGGTCGCCGATGCGGTGCGACGCAACCGTGCCGGCCTCCAGGATCCCAGCCGGCCCGTGGGCAGCTTCATCTTCCTTGGGCCGTCGGGGGTCGGCAAGACCGAGACGGCCCGGGCACTGGCCGAGTTCTTGTTCGACGACGAGCAGGCGATGGTGCGGATCGACATGTCGGAGTACATGGAGCGACATGCCGTCGCGCGGTTGATCGGAGCCCCACCGGGTTACATCGGCTACGAGGAAGGCGGCCAGTTGACGGAACGGGTGCGCCGCCGACCCTATAGCGTTATCCTATTCGACGAGATCGAGAAGGCCCACCCGGATGTCTTCAACATCCTGCTGCAGGTGTTGGACGACGGGCGCTTGACCGACAGTCACGGTCGCACGGTGGATTTCCGCAATGCCGTGCTGATCATGACGTCGAACATCGGCAGCCAATGGATTCTCGAGCTCTATGGCAAGGAGGATTGGAGCGAGATCGAGAAGCGGGTGTGGGACGGACTACGGGCGACTTTCCGCCCCGAGTTCCTCAACCGGGTCGACGATATCATCGTATACAAGCCGTTGGGTCGCGAGGAGTTGCGTAGGATCGTCGATCTCCAGCTGGAGCGCGGTCGTGAATGGCTCGCTGACCGCAAGATGAACATAGAGGTGACGGAGGCCGCGCGCGACTTGATCTCCCAGGAAGGATACGAGCCGGCCTTCGGTGCGCGGCCGCTCAAGCGAGCCCTGCAGCGCCTGTTGTTGAACCCGCTGTCGACGGAGTTGCTGGAAGGGAAGTTCAGCGACGGCGACAAGATCGTCGTCGATCGTGAGGCCGACGAGAACCGACTCGTTTTCCGCCGCGGCTAGGGAGGGGCGGGAGGACGACGCGATCAGGCTAGAGGTGCCGGCTGGGAGATGGCCGGTACATCTTCGCTTAGACTGGGAGACGTTCAAGGTGCGTACGATCGATCGAGTGGCGGTGATAGCCGCGGTAACGTGGTTGTTGAGCGGTTGCAGTGGTGGCGGTAGATCGATTCCCCCGGACATCCGGGAGGGCGCCGCTTCGCCCGAGCAGGCGGTGGAGTCCTTCCTTTCGGGGGCGACCGAAGCCCAGCGGGCCAGGGCCGCCGGCGAGTACACGGCCGCCGACCGGGCCTACGAGCGGATGGCTAGTGTGTTCGGAACCGAGGAGGGTTCGGTCCTTCGTACGATGTCGGGGGAGGAAGTGCGCAGCCGTATGCTGGTCCTCGCGGCGTGTATCCGGCCCATGAGGTTCCGCATCATCACGCAGCCCGACGCCCAGGCCTGGCGCACCAAGACGACCGTCGTCACGGTCGAGGTGACTCGACCGCAGGACACGGTCAACCTGCCGTTCCGGCTCGTCCTCGGCCGGGGCGATCAGTGGTACATCCAGCAGATCGACGTATCCAATCTCACCTGCTGAGTGCGACGACACTGCTACGGGGCTGGCAGGCGTCCAATCAGGTCGATCGGCGGTACATCGAGCTGAGCCGTGCCGGAGGCACGCGAAGCAAGAAGAGTATCCTCAGTAGCAGATGCAGGCCGATGGTGCGCGAGTAACCTCGCGTGCGCCAGCGCCGGTCCGATGGTCTCACCGCCGGCTTCAGCACCCGCACTTCACCCAACCGCCGAATGCGGCGATACAGCAGGACGTCCTCGAACAGGTCCTCGGCCGGTACGCCGCCGGCGCGATCGTAGGCCCAACGCTTGACGAAGATCGCCTGGTCGCCGGTGGCTGTGCCGAAAAACCGACTGCGCAAGTTGATCGCCCGGGCCAGCATGCGAGCCAGCGGACGTTGGGCATCCGGACCGCGCAGCGATACCTCGAAACACCCACCGACCACCTCGGGTTGTGCGGCGACCTGCCGCAGGCTGGCGCCCGTTCCAGGGCTGAGCCAGGTGTCGGCGTGGAGGAATAGGAGCAGCTGGGCGTTCGCGGCTTCCGCGCCGGCCGCCAGCTGACGGCCGCGTCCGGGCGACGACTCTATGACGCGAGCCTGTCGGGCCGCGCGCTCGGGGGTCCCATCCCGGCTCCCTCCGTCGACCACGATGAGCTCGATGTCCTCACCCAAGGCCGGGCGAACGGACTCGAGCGTCCCCGGCAATTCGTCGGCCTCATCGAGGGTCGGGATGATGACGCTGACGGCAGGTCGCCGGACGTCCGGCGCCGCTACCGACTCAGGGGCTCTCTGAGAGCTCGAGCAGGGTTCCACCGGTCGTACGCGGATGAAGGAAAGCGACGCGCCGCCCGCCGGCCCCGCGGCGCGGTGCTTCGCCGACGGTGTCGATGTCGGCGAGACGGCAGCGTTCGAGGGCGGCCTCGATGTCATCGACCTCGAGCGCGATGTGGTGCAGGCCGGGCCCGCGCCGCTCGAGGAACCTGCCCACGGGCGAATCGTTGGCGGTAGGCTCCAGCAACTCGATGCGGGACGCGCCCACGTCGAAGAATGCGACCTTGACCCGCTCTGATTCGACTGTCTCGCGTCCGGATGCTGGCAGGCCGAGAATCGACGCGAAGGTCGAGACCGCCGCCTCGAGGTCGGATACGGCGATGGCGATATGTTCAATGCGAACGTCGGAATGCATGGGAACCCTTTGGCGCGGGTGAGTTGTTGTTCCGACGGGTGCCTCCGTCGGGGAGCTGGCACGGGTGCACGTTCCCGCCGGATAGATTACTATATATTGCCCCAACGATGAAGATACTGCATCGTGGCTCGCTCGGCCTGGCGCGCGGCGACGATGTAAACCAGAGCGAGGGAATGGAGAGCCAAATGTCAGTGGTGCATGAGGTAACGGACGAGAACTTCGCCACCGAAGTCGAAGGCGCCTCGGGCGTCGCCATGGTCGACTTCTGGGCCGCGTGGTGCGGCCCTTGCCGACTGGTCGGGCCCATAGTCGAGCAGTTGGCCGGCGAGTACGAGGGACAAGTCAAGGTGGCCAAGCTGGACGTCGACACCAGCCAGATGACGGCGATGCGCTTCGGGATTCGCTCGATCCCCAGCATCCTGTTCTTCAAGGACGGGCAGCACGTGGATACGGTGGTTGGTGCCGTCCCCAAGCAGCATCTCGAACAGAAGCTCAAGCAGCACCTCGGGTGAGATCCTCGGCGGCGGGGCTCTGACGGCTGCCGTTGGTCAGGCGACGGCCGCTCGGATCCCGGAAGACGCCTCCGCGAGCTAGGGCGCTGCGGAGGCGTTCGTCTTGGGATGGGCCTGGCTGACGAGCGCGCAGACTCTGATCGTATGAACGTTACCGGCACACTCTATCTGGTCAGCACGCCGATCGGGAACCTGAGCGACTTCACGTTCAGGGCCGTCGAAGTTTTGGGGGCTTGCGACGTGATCTTGGCGGAGGACACACGGCGAACGCGGATTTTGCTCGATCATCACGGGATATCGGCCGGCTCGCTGAGATCGTTTCACAAGCACAACGAGGCGACCCGCACACAGGAGGTCACAGCGGAGCTGGCGGTTGGCCGTACCGTCGCCCTCGTCAGCGATTCGGGCACGCCGCTCGTGTCGGACCCCGGCCTGCGTTTGGTGTGTGCCGCTCTCGAAGCAGGGGCCCGCGTCACACCGGTGCCGGGGCCGTCAGCCGTTCTGGCCGCGCTGGTCGCGTCCGGATTGGAGTCCGAGCCCTTCACCTTTCTGGGCTTCTTGCCGCGTAGCGGAAGGAAACGCCGCGAGCGGCTGGGGCTACTCGAGACGCTGGATCACACGGCGGTGCTGTTCGAGTCACCGCATCGGCTGGTCGGCACGCTAACAGAGCTCACCGCGACGCTGGGCGGTGCGCGG
>JASFLD010000078.1:0-11687 GCA_050118275.1 Gemmatimonadales bacterium | reverse complement strand
CTTCGCCCGGCCCCAGGATCTCTAAGAACCACACTTCCTCCGGGTCCGCGAAGGTGAAGCATTCACCCCAATCGATGTAGCCGTACCGCTTCGTCAGCTCGTCCGCGACGCGGATGGCCTCGCGGGCCGTCCGCGCCCGCTGCAGCACCAGCCGGTACAGCTCCGGCGCATCGATGATCCCCTCGCTGCTCTTCAATTCCCGCTTACCGCCCGTCGTCGTCTCGCCGATGGCGAGCTGATACTCGTTCATGATGGGATAGGCGGCGTTCATGAACTTCCACGTCTCGGCGACCTGCGGGATCGCGCCCCAGGGGATCCGGTCCGTATCCTCGGGCCCGGTCGTCCGCTTTGGTTCCATCCAAAGCGTGTCCATGGCGCCCGGCGCATGGCTCCGTCGAGGCTCCATGCTGATCCAGGTCCGGTCGGTCCCCGAATCGCAGGAGTGGCTCGTCATGGTCGACCTGTCCTCCGACGCCAGCCGGCCGACCAGCAGGCTGGTACAGCTCTCGCACTGCGGACATTGCAGCGACTCGGGCGGCTCATCGGCTCGGCAAGCAAGACAGCCAAGGACCAGGGCGAACAGGAACGGGCCGGCGAAGTGGCGGCCTGAGCGCGGTGGACAGGGCACGGCGAGTGTCTCCTTTGTGTCGAAAGGGGCTCATCACCGCACTGGAGGCGGTGTCTCGCACGCCCAAGAGGCACCGGGCAACCAGCGGAGTCGCCCTGAGCCTCGTGCATTCTGCCGCGGCACGACCCCGCCGTCAAGCGAAGGCGTCACCCGTCGTTGTGCCCGACCTTGGCAGACCGACAGACGTGTCCGGGGCACGGAGGCGGGCGTGGGCTGGCCCCGACCGGGCGAGCGCGAGTCGGCCGGCTTCACGGTGCGGACGTACGATGTGCCGGGCTGATTCGAGGGCCCTAGGGCATCCAGGCCGTAGGTTCGCTCTGGTCACGCCGTCGGTTGTCGTTGGTACACTCCACCAAGGTTGAGTATACTGGCAGTGAGTTCTTCCACGGCGACAACGACTGCAGCGCACAACGTTTCCCAGCTCTCAGATGTTCTATCTATGTAAACGACAGTGACATACACGCACACGCTTCAGACCGGCGAGGGTATGGCGCGACCACGGGAACGGACCGACAGGATGCGACGAACGGCAAGTTGCGGGATAGGAAACTCCGAGGCGAGGTGTGTGATCATGGTGGGCCTCGGCGCCGTCCTGGCCTTGGCCGGCTCGGCCTCCGATCTCGAAGCTCAGACAGCCAACGCTGGAGAGGTCCGACAGGTCGAAGGCGACCTGAGCGATTGGCCGCAGCGATCCTCGCTCATCTTCGACCTGTCCATCGGGCTCCTCACGCCACTGGGGAACCTGACCGCCGATCAACAGGCCTCGGACGTCACTGAGATCACACCCGGGCTCCGGCTCTCCACGGGCGTCGTATTGGCCGGGTCCGCGACGCTCTTCCTGAACCCGAAGCTCGGACTGGCGATCCACGGAAGCTGGGCCGGCGCCGAGGTCGATCAAAAAGCGCTGCCCGACGGGGGAAGTGGGGATCAGCGGCTGGGAGATGCCGACTACGTCACGGCGACGGTAAACGTCGTGTACCGCCTGCTGGAACGACCGATCGGGGCGCTGGATCCATACATCTCGGCGGGGGCGGGCGTTCGCCACATTTCCTTCTCGTTCGAAGATCCGCAGATCGAAGACGCCACCGATCCCATGGTGACGCTGGCGGCCGGGATGAGGGCGTTCCTCTTGGGTCGCATCCACTGGACGCTGGACGTGCGGGATGCGATCTCGATGTTCGAGGCAACGGATGGCGAAAGCCGTCTCCAGAACGATCTGCTGGTCACGGTAGGGTTCGGGGCGCGCCTGTGAACGCACGAGGACAGGCGATGCCGGCCACGGAGGGACTCGTTGTCGAGGATGCCGGTCGTCTCTGCGGACCGACCCAGCATGCCAAAGGCTACGCGGCTGCCGCGGGCTCCGTCGGCGACCGCCGTTTGAGCGGGAACGAGTAAACGGGAGGTAAGATGACGTCGAAGTCGCTTCAGAGCCTGAGAGGGATTCCGACGACAGCCATCTCGTGCCTGCTGGTGGCGCTGCTCGAGACATTCTCGATGGGAGCATTGAGGGCTCAGAGCCAAGAGCAGGTTCGCCAGGTCTCCCTCGACGAAGCGATCGGGATCGCTCTGCAGAACAGCCCGGCCATCAGCCAGGCGCTCGCAAGCATCCGTCAATCCGAGTCTCAGCGCACCAGCGCCGTCGGCGCCTTCCTGCCGTCACTGAACTTGGGCTACGGCT
The DNA here is from genome assembly GCA_050118275.1 of Gemmatimonadales bacterium. Taxonomy (GTDB): domain Bacteria; phylum Gemmatimonadota; class Gemmatimonadetes; order Palauibacterales; family KS3-K002; genus JASFMO01. Next base: position 9,381 of record JASFLD010000078.1, on the reverse strand, counting down.
ACTCCAACGCCAGCACCGGCCGTCTCGACCCTACTGGCCGAGCCATCACCTCCACCAGCTGGACGACGCAGCTCACCGCGAGCTACGACATCCTGGATGGGTTCCGACGGCTCAACCAGCTCGACAACGCGCGCAAGAACGTCGCCGCCGAGCTGGCGACGTACGAGGAAATGCGGTACCAGACCGAGCTGAATGTGAGGACGTCTTTCTTCAATGCGGTGGCGGGGCGTGAGCGCATCCAGGTGGAGCAGGATCGCGTCGACCGGCAGTTGGAGCAACTGACGTTCGTACGGCAACAGGTCCAGCTCGGGCAGGCCACGCGCGCGGACAGCCTCCAATCACGGGTGGACCTGAACAACGCACGTCTGGCCTTGTTGAACGCGCAGAACGACGCCCGCCGCGCGCAGTTCGCTTTGGCCGAGGCGATGGGGGTGAACGAGCGCGTCACGCCGACGCTCGAGGCGGTGCTGAACCCGGACACGCTGCACTGGGAGCGCGGACAGCTCATGCAGATCGCTCAGCAGCAGGCGCCGCGCATTCGCAGCGCGCGCCTCTCCCTCGAGGCGGTGGAGGCCAGCGTCGAGACCCAGAAATCGTCGTACTTCCCCTCCCTCCGCTTCTCCGGTGGCTTTGACTGGGGAAACACCGATTTCCCGCCGAAGAATCGGAGTTGGTCGCTCAGGCTCTCGGGCAGCCTGCCCATCTTCGATGGGCTCCAGCGTGAGACCGGCGTGGCCCGGGCCCTAGCGCAGACGGAGATCACTCAAGCTCAGCTGCGCAGCACCGAGCTGGCGGTCCGCACGGCCGTGGATGACGCCTACAGTCAGATCGAGACGGCGCTGGCGGGCCTGCGCCTGGCCGAGGAGAGCGTCGTACTCAGTCGTGAGACGCTGAGGGTGAACCAGCAGCGCTATCGGTTCGGCACGGCGACGATACTGGATCTTCAGCAGGCGCAGATCAACCTGCGGCAGGCGCAGGTGGACGTGATCCAGCGCAAGTTCGACTATCACGTGGGCGTGGCGCAATTGGAGAGCCTGCTGGGGATGTCGCTCGAATCGTTGGCCGAATGAAATGGTGGCCCGGAACTCGGCAGACGGGCATCGGTACGAACACCGGCACACATCAGTTAGAGGAAGTAGTGAGATCATGGTGAAGGTCATAGAGTCCGTAGAATCGATGGGCGGCGGCGGTAGAAGTCTTCGGATGTTCTTACTTCCATTCGTCGCCGCCATGCTCGCTTACGCCTGCGGTGGGGGCTCGTCCGCTGACGGCCTCACGCTCGAGAGCTCGGTGGTGACTCGGGGGGACCTCGAGTCCAGCGTGGAGGCGACCGGCACCATCGAGCCCATCAAGGTGGTGGAGGTCAAGTCTCAGGCCTCGGGCGAGATCCTGGAGATGAGGGTCGACCTTGGTGATCAGGTGGAGAAGGGGGCCCTACTGCTGCGCATCGATCCCCGAGATGTACAGAACGAGTTGGAGCAGGCACTGGCCGACCTGAACCAGGCCGAAGCACAGGTCCAGGTGGCGACCAGCCGGTTGGACCGAGCTCGGGCACTGCGTGACTCGGGCGTCGTGACCCAGTCGGATCTGGAGAGCGCCATCCTCGAGCACGCCAACGCCCGTTCCAGCTACCAGCGCGCCGAGTCACGGCTGGAACTGGCCCGCGATCGGCGGGAGGACGCGACGATCAACGCCCCCATCTCGGGAACGGTGATCGAGAAGGTCGTGGAAGAGGGTCAGGTCATCACCTCGACCAACAGCGTCACGGGAGGCACGACGCTGCTACGCATGGCTGACCTCTCCGAGGTCCAGGTCCGTACCCTCGTGGACGAGTCCGATGTGGGACAGATACAGGCGGGTCAGCCGGCCAGCATCACGGTGGAGGCCTACCCGGATCGTACCTTCGAGGGCGCGGTGCTGAAGATCGAGCCCCAGGCCACGGTCCAACAGAATGTCACCATGTTCGCCGTCCTCACCCGCATCCCGAACCCCGCCCGGCTCCTGCGGCCGGGGATGAACGCTGACGTCGTGATCGTCCTGGGCCGGGAAGAGAACGTGCTGAAGCTGCCGAACGCCGGCGTGAAGATGCCCGAGGAGGCCCGACAGTTGGTGAACGCTCTCCAGATGGATCCTTCCCTCCTCGACCAGGCTGCGCCATCGCTCGCGAACCGAGGGACGGACGGCGACAGCGTGCAGCGCGCTCAGGCTGGCGAGCCCGGCGCATCCAACAGCCAGGGCGAAGGCAAGCTTCCCAGTCCGGACGAGCTACGCTCCATGTCGCAGGAAGAGAGACGCGCACTATTCCAGTCCTTAAGCCCGTCCCTGCGGCAGCAGCTCATGGAGCGCTTTCGCGGCAGCTCCGCCGCGGGTCCCCGCGCCGGGCGATCCGGTCCGAGGAAGGCCTTCGTATTCGAGTACGATGCCCAGGGCAAGCTGACTCTGAAGCCCATCCTCGTCGGCATGAGCAGTTGGGAGGAGACGGCGATCGTCGCCGGCCTTTCGGAGGGCGACACCGTGGTGGAGGTCCCTCTGGCGCTCGTCCAGCAGAGCGAAATGTTGGAGCGTTTCCGCCGCCGGAGCGGCGTGCCGGGCATGAACGGTGGCTGATAGGTAGAACGATGGGATTGGAATTGAAGAAGAAGGGACTGACGCTGGAGATCCTCCGGGTGGCCCTGGACGCCATCCGCGCCAACAAGCTCCGCTCGGGCCTGACCATGCTGGGCATCGTCATCGGCATCGCCGCCGTGATCACGATGGTTGCCTTGGGCGAGGGCGCCCAAAAGGCGGTGCAGGACCGGATCTCGCGCATGGGCACCGACGTCCTCACGGTGCGACCCGGGACGGGTTGGTTCCGTCACGGGCGGCGCGATGTCGCCTACATGACGGTCGATGACGCGGAGCTCGTGCAGCGGGAGGCGCCCGCCATCTCCCGGATCGCGCCGGAGATGGACGCCAGCTTCCAGGTCGAGTACGGCCGCGTCAACGGTAACTTCAGGGTCGTCGGCACCAGCCAGAGCTATCTCGAGGTCAGCCGCGCCGAGGTCGAGATCGGTCGCTTCTTCGATGTCGAGGAGAACGAAGGCCGCCGCCGGGTCGCGGTGTTGGGCGCCGCCGTGCCCGATGCTCTTGGCGTCTCGGCCCTGGACTTGGTGGGTCGGCAGATCTCCATCCGTAACATCACCTTCGAAGTGATCGGAGTGATGAAGGAGGAGGGCGACACGGGCCGATGGAGCGCGGACAACCAGATCTTCGTGCCGCTCAAGACGGCCCAGTTCCGGCTCATGGGCACCGACCGCATCGAGTCGTTCAACGCCACTGTCGCTCCCGGCGCGTCAATGGATGTGGCGATGATGCAAATCGAGGAGGTCCTGCGTCGGGCCAAGCGGCTCCGGCCGGGCGATGAGAACGAGTTCTGGATCCAAAACCGTGCCGAGATCCTCGGTACGTTCGAGGAGACCAGTCGCACGTTCACCTACCTCCTGGCGGGGATCGCCCTGGTGAGCCTTCTGGTGGGCGGCATCGGCATCATGAACATCATGCTCGTGTCGGTGAGCGAGCGAACGCGGGAGATCGGCATCCGCAAGGCGATGGGAGCTCGACGCCGCGACATTCTGCTGCAGTTCCTCTCGGAGGCTTTGGTCCTCTGCCTGGCGGGCGGCCTACTCGGGATCCTACTGGGCACCGGCGCCTCACGCGCCTTTGCCTCCTTCGCCGGCTGGAGCATGCTGGTCTCGCCGCAGGCGGTGGGGCTGGCGGTGGTTTTCTCCGTGGCGGTCGGCGTCTTCTTCGGAATCCTGCCGGCGCGACGAGCGGCGTCTCTCGACCCGATCCACGCCCTGCGCTACGAGTAGACGGGGAACCGAACCTCGGCTCAGGCTCGGTGACCGCCGGCCTGTGGCCGTCCATTCTGCCGCGCCATCGAGCGAATCAGAACTGTCGGACCTGGATCGGTTGGTCTGCACCACGACGCCAACAATGCGGTAGACGGTCCAGCGCCAGTCAAGCGAGAGGAGACCGCCACTGATCTCCGTGAGTCCTTGAAGCGATGGGATGTGTTTACTGGCTCTTCGGGGCGAGCCGTGTCGGCTAAAGGTCGGGCGGGAAGACCCTCGAAAGGTCGATCGCGCCGTAGTCCCGCCCGCCCAGGCGGACGGGGAGACGCTCCGCGTAGCGCTCGGCCTCGAGCGCGCCGGCGGCAAAGCGCCATACCTCCACGGCATCCGTCTCCGGATCGACGATCCAGTACTGCGGCACGCCCTGACGCCTGTACAGCTTCTTCTTGATCGAGCGGTCGCGTTTCGCCGTGCCGGGCGAGCCGATCTCGATCACCAGGTCGGGCGGACCGCAGATCCCAGGCCTGGTGAGCCGCTCGCGTCGATCCTTCGAGATGAAGATGATGTCGGGTTGGACCCCTTCCTCCGTTTCCGGGAACTCCACGCCGGTGGGCGCGGCGAATAGCCAACCGTGTCCCGGTTCCACCACCAGCTTGTTCAGCGCGGCCATCAGATTGGCGCTGATCCACTGGTGGCGGAGGATCGGCGGCGGGGTCACGTACAGCTCCCCGTCGATCGCCTCGTACAGCTTGCCGTCCTCAGGCATGAGCTGGACGTCCGCCCAGGTGATTCGGGTCTTCGGCATCGTACCCACATTATACCTTCCGGCCGCAGCCGCGGCGAGCGAATTCTTTGCGGGATGATGCGGTCGAGTGGTCAATGAATCGTCAACCGGAAGGCTACGAGCGATCGACAAGAGCTGCCATCGCTGTCGATGCTGCCCGGTGCGACTGAAACCTCGCAGTCAGCTAGTGACTCATATGGCGGAAGGTGGTGCGCGACGCCCTGCAAGTCATGCTGCCCTGGACGACCTCACCGGAGCTGGGCGTCTAGCCCTCGAAGGTCGTAGCGACCACGCCGGTGTGGTGGCGAGGCCGGCGCGGCTGACCGACAGGTCGGCGCTCCCTTGCTTCTGCTCTTGCGCTAGGTGGCCCGCCTCCCGATCAGGAGAAGGATCACGCCGGACACCACCATGAATGCCCCCCACCACAGGCTGGGGTTCAGGTGGCTCAGAACCGTTTCCGGCAGCCCGAAGACGGCGTAATAGATGCCGGCCGCGGTGATGATCAGGCCGTAGCCGAGCAGGACGAGTCCCACCCAGGTCCAGATCGAGATCAGCTTGGCGCTTTCCTTTGTCATATCTTCGGCCCCATCACCAGAAGTAGACGTTCAGGGCGATGCAGGTCAGGAGTGCGATCGCCGCCCACAACTCGGGCTTGCGCCAGAGCGGTACCGCCCTCAGTTCAGAGACGTCCGTGAGTCCCCGGACGAGTCCCACCAACTCGCCGTCGGGCTTCGGCTTCGTCGCCAGACTGATCACGATGGTCAGGACAAAAGTGATCAGCCAGGCCCACCAGGCCCGCCAGAGGTTCTCTGCCATGTCGCTTGGATGGCTCGACATAGTGACGACATACGCCGAGATCCAACCGAAGCGCAGCGCGATGAACAGGAAGAACGATGAGAGCATCCCCACCAGCAGGCCCCAGAAGGCCCCGATCGATGTGGTGCGCTTCCAGAACATGGCGAGGAGCATGGTGGCGAAGAGCGGCGCGTTGACCCAGCTGAAGATGGCCTGGATGTAGTCCATGATGCTCTCGAAGGCCATCGCCCAGTAGGCGGTCAAGATCGAGAGGAAGATCCCGACGATCGTCGCGAACCGCCCCACCAGTACCAGGTGCTGGTCCGTGGCGTCGCGCCGTATGAGTGCCCGGTAGATGTCGTACGTCCAGACCGTGTTGAACGCAGAGACGTTTCCGGCCTGCCCGGCCATGAAGCCCGCCAGCAGGCCCGTGATACCGAGACCCACGAGTCCCGCCGGGTAGTAGCGCGCGATCAGGAGCGGCAGGGCCGAGTCGTACCAGACCTCACCGCCGCGGGTCATGAGCTCGAAGCCGCTGCCTGGCACCTGCTGGAGCTTCCAGGCCACGAGCCCGCCGCCCACCACGATGATGGGCAAGGCCATCTTGAAGAACGACGCGATGACCGGAGTGTTGCGGGCCGCCTGTAGGTTACGCGCCGAGAACGCGCGCTGGACGATCAAGAAGTCGGTCGTCCAATAACCGAAGGAGAGCACAAAGCCCAGACCCAGCACGATGCCCAGCCAGGTCACCCCCATGTTGTTGGCGGCCGGGTCGCCAGCCGTGGACCACAGCCCCGACATCTGGGCAGGGAGGCTCCCCAGCAGCTCGTTCAGGCCTCCGACCTCGATGATGCCGAGCAGGGCGACCAGGAAGAGCCCAAACCAGATCAGGAAGAACTGGATGATCTCCGTCAGGATGGCCGAGAGTAATCCCCCCATCGTGATGTAGGCGGCCACCGCCGCGGCCGAGACCCAGATCGAGACGTGCATGTCCCAGCCGACCACGATGTGGAAGACCACCGCCATCAGGTACAGGTTGATGCCGCTCATGAGGACCGTCATGAAGCCGAACGAGAACGCATTCAAGAGGCGGTTCTTCTCGTCGAAGCGCAGCAGCAGGTAGCCCGGGATCGAGTGGATCTTGCTGCTGTAGTAGAACGGCATCATGTAGAGGGCCAGGAAGAGCATGGCGGGGACGGCCCCGATCCAGTAGAAGTGGGACACGAACATGCCGTACTTCACCGTGCCCCCCGTCCACCCGAGGATCTCCAGAGCCCCGAGGTTGGCGGAGAGGAACGCCAATCCCGCCACCCACGAGCTGTTGCGGCGTCCGGCCAGGAAGAAGTCGTCGCTCGAGTCGCCGAACCTCTTCAGATAGGTACCGATGCCGAGGATCGCCACGAAGTACAGGGCGATCACCAGCCAGTCGACGGCTTGAAGTGTGATCTGGTGCTCACTCACGGCAGGCAACCCTCCTGTGCATCGGCTAGAATGGCTCGTGCAGGATTATGGCCGCTTTTCCGAGAGCTCGCCAGCCCGGCTGACGCCACGGAGTGAGTCAAACGCATTCAGACCGAATCGCCGCGGAGTTGTCGTGCAGCGACCGGACATAGGTTTGCGGGCTGCGCCGCCTCCCGGCACGAATGGGGTTGCGTGTGCTCGGCCGGTTACCGCATCGTGCTTCGGGCATGAGCGCCACCGACGAACCAGGTAGACTATAGCGACGACGATAACCCTCGCGTATCGGAGTGCACTCGTATGATGAGCAGCGACCGAACCCACATGTTGCCGATCCTCGCGACCGTGTTCGCGCTAATCTGGCCTTTTGCCGCCCCGGCATCGGCCCAGCAGCTGCCCAGCGAAACGCCGGCGCGTTTCGAGCCGGTCGAATCGAGCTTCGACTACATGCGGCGCGATGTCATGATCCCGATGCGAGATGGGGTCAAGCTGCACACGGTAATTCTCATCCCCAGCGGTGCCCAAAGGGCCCCGATCCTCCTCACGCGCACACCATACGATGCCACAGATCTCACCAGTCACGCTGCGAGCCCCCACCTCGGACCGATCCTCCAGGGTTACGATAACGCCACGGACGTCATCGTTGAGGGCGGTTATATCCGCGTGGTCCAGGATATCCGGGGCAAGTACGGCTCGGAAGGCGACTACCTGATGAACCGTCCCATGCGCGGCCCGCTCAACCCCACGCAGGTGGACGAGTCCACCGACACGTACGATACCATCGACTGGCTGGTGAAGAACATCCCCGAGACCAACGGCCGCGTGGGCATCATCGGGATCTCGTACGACGGCTGGACGTGCCTGACGGCACTGGTGAATCCGCACCCCGCGCTCGCGGTGTCGGTCCCCATGAACCCCATGGTGGACGGCTGGTTGGGCGACGATTGGTTCCATAACGGCGCGTTCCGCCAGCAGAACGCGCCCTATATCTACGAGCAGGAAGCATCGCGCACCAACGAGTACAGTTGGTGGTCGGGCTACTACGATGACTACGACCTCTACATGCAGGCGGGCTCGGCGGGCGAGCTGGGACGCCGCCACGGGCTGGAGCAGGTCGGCTTCTGGCGCGAGATCCTCGCACACCCCAGCTACGACGACTGGTGGAGGCAGCAGGCGATGGACAGCCTGCTGGCCCGCGAGCCCCTGAAGCTGCCGGTGATGCTGGTCCATAGCCTCTGGGACCAGGAGGACATCTACGGAGCGCCAGCCGTCTACAGAGCCATCGAGCCGAAGGATACGAACAACGACATGGTCTTCCTGGTCATGGGCCCCTGGCGCCACGGCGGCGCGATCGGCGACGGCAGCTCGCTCGGCGTCCTGCGCTTCGGCAGCGATACCGGCCTCTACTTCCGCCAGCACATCCTCGCCCCATTCCTGGCCCGCTACCTGAAGGACGAGGCGCCAGCCGACAGCGTGGCGCCGGTCACCGCGTTCGAGACGGGGACGAACCAGTGGGAGCGCCTGGACGCATGGCCGTCCGGCTGCGCGAGCGGCTGCAGAATCCAGCCGACGCCGCTCTACCTCCAGACCGGATTGAAGCTGGGCTTCGAAGCGCCGACGCCCGGCGACTCGGCGTTCGACGAGTACGTCTCGGATCCCTCGAAGCCCGTGCCTTATCAGCCCCGCCCGAACCGCCCGGCCAGCGGTGACATCTGGCGGAACTGGCTGGTCACCGACCAGCGCCCCGCCTCGGGGCGCCCGGATGTGCTGGCCTACGTGTCTCCAGTCGTTACCGAGCCGATCGAGATTGCGGGGCGGCCGCTGGTCCGACTGATCGCCTCCACCACCGGCACCGATGCGGACTGGGTGGTAAAGCTGATCGACGTGTATCCCGACCAAGTGGCGGACCAACCGGAGCTGGGCGGCTACCAACTAGCCGTATCCATGGACATCTTCCGCGGTCGCTACCGCGAGAGCCTCTCCACTCCCCATCCCATCGAGCCCGACACGCCGCTCGAGTATCGATTCGCGTTGCCCACGACCAACCACGTATTCCTGCCGGGGCATCGAATCATGGTCCAGATCCAGTCAAGCTGGTTTCCGCTCTACGACCGTAACCCTCAGACCTACGTGTCCGAGATCGCATGGGCGAAGCCGGGCGACTTGCAGAAGGCGACGCAGCGGGTGTACCACGCGCCCGACGTGGCGAGCTACATTGAGTTGCCCATGGTCGTGTCGCCGCACCGCTGAGTGCCAAGCTGATAGCGGTGGGAGGCTGCAATCCTAAGCTGTCAGTTCCGTCAATTCTCCGAGCGCGGGAATCTTTCCAGCCTGATCCCGATGCTCTCCCACAGCACGGCCGTCCAGCGGTCGTCAGCCGGTTCGAATCTAGCGCTTCCTTCGATCACGTCGTTCCCGCCGGGGTAGTGAACCCGCATCTTCAATACCAGGGTGACCGCACCTCTCTCCAAAGTGATAGAGACAGTTATCGCTGTGAAAGTAGACCCAGTC
>JASFLD010000077.1:0-11718 GCA_050118275.1 Gemmatimonadales bacterium | reverse complement strand
CATGGGTATCCCCGGCGAGAATCTCCAGCGCAGCCATCCGGCCACAGAGTTCGTCGCCTGGTACAACGGCCATCCAGATTATCGCGACTTCGAGTTCGACCTGTCGGTCGAGAGCGTAGCGGTGGTGGGAGTCGGCAACGTCGCGGTCGATGTCGCCCGCATCCTCTGTCGGACCCGCAAGGAGCTCGCGACGACGGATATAGCTGACCACGCGTTGGATGTACTTTGTCGCAGCAACATCCGAAACGTGTACATTCTCGGTCGCCGTGGTCCGGCTCAGGCGGCATTCACGAATCCCGAGGTCCGCGAGTTGGGCGAGCTGGCGGGTGCAGACATCACGGTCGTGCCCGAGGAAGTCCGATTGGACCCGCTGAGTCGGAAGTTCGTCGAGGAAAGTGACGACAGGAATCTCCGCAAGAAGATTGAGATATTGCAGAGTTACATCGATCGGCCGCGGACCGGTAAGCCGAAGACTCTCACGCTCCGTTTCCTCGTGTCTCCCGTCGAGCTGTATGACGATGGCTCGGGCGGTGTGAAAGGAATGAAGCTCGTCCACAATCAGCTCTACTCGAGCGATGATGGGTCGTTGCGGCCGAGGCACACGGATCGTTTCGAACAACTCGACGTCGACATGGTCTTCCGCTCGGTTGGATATCGGGGGGTCCCTCTGGCCGGTTTGCCGTTCAATGAGCGCTGGGGCACCGTCCCGAACGAGGCGGGCCGTGTCGTGGACCCGGAGTCCGGCGATCCACTTGTTGGCATCTATGTTGCCGGTTGGATCAAACGTGGACCATCTGGAATAATCGGCACCAACAAGCCCGATGCAGGCGAGACGGTCGAGTGCATGGTGGTGGACGCAGAGGGTGGCGTACACCTCGATCCGTCCAACCCCGATACCGATTCGGTTGAGGCGTATGTACGTCGCATTCAACCCGACTTCGTCTCGTGGGAGGGGTGGGCGCGGATCCGGGCGACCGAGGAGGCCAAAGGCAAGTCGGCGAATCGGCCGCGTGTGAAGCTGACGACTCGAGAGGAGATCCTCGCGGCGCTCTACCGTTGAGTCGCAGCGCCCGCTACGCAAGTGTCGCGGCGCACGAAGACTCCCTATATTTGAAAAGTCGGGCTGAGGCTGGGCCCTGGAAGTTGAGTTCCCACCTGCCGGGGGCTACGGCCTTGGAGTGCCAACGGATTCTTTCGGCTCGCCGAAGCGCCCTTAAGTGTGAACTGCCTTGCACCCCTTCAGCGGAGGTCGCCATGGGCCAGTTGACATCAATCTCCGCCGCCGTCCGAACCCGCCACGGCCGATTCAGTGGAACTTCAGGATTCCCCTGGATCATCGTCAATCAGTCGGGCATCGATCTACTGAACAATCCGATGCTCTCCGCCGGCACTGTCGGCAACTTTCATCGTGGCGAGTCTCTCTACTACTACCAGTCGTTGCCCCGCGAAGGTGGCCCCGAGGGAAACGACGTCCAAACGGGTTCTAACGACCTGTATGTGCGGATCGCCACGACGAGCTCTGACCGATGGGATCCGGAACTGATGATAGTATGGGCGACAACCAAACAGGAGGTTGTCTTACCTCTGGCGATCGAGACGGACATGACAGCCTCTTTGAGTACGAACCCGAGAGAGGGGTCCGTCTCGGTGCCGATCCGGCGGGTGCAGCGTGGCATGAATGAGACCGTCATCGAGCGGCTCCTGTTGGTCGTCGTGACGTACGATGCGCCTTATGCTGGGACCGACGACCCGATTTCGCTGCAGGTGACTACGCCCGATGCCACGCTGGTCAACCACGTCATCACGGATACTCCGCAGACCGACCTGGAGATCGACACGGCGAATGTATACGAAATACCGGTGGATTCTCCGTTTCAAAGGGGCCAACTGAGGGAAGTAAAAGGCGCCCGAGTCAAGTTGACCCTTCATGGAAGCGACAAGTGGGCGCCCAAGAAACTGTTTCTCTTCGGTCTTGATCGACCAACCACCCGACCTGTAAGCGTCGTCCCTTTGGTGAAGATCCGTGATCCCGGTCCGCTCAGTGCGAACCCTGCCGAGGGCGTGCCGTTCATTATTTTGCCCGTGCTCTAGCGCCCGGAGATCAAGGATTCCGAGCTTTTGCGCTCCGCCAAGCGTGTGGGCCTGATTTTGTCGATTCCGACGAATCCAGGCGCGCTGGGCCGACTTGCTTTTGACGTTCGGCGGCCGGTTCCGCATCTTTGCGCCATGATCACGGGTATCGTGTTGGCGGGCGGCCGGTCGGGGCGGATGGGCCACCCGAAGGCACTGCTGACGGTTGACGGCGTTTCCTTTCTCGAGCGCTGCGCGGCTTCGCTGACGGCGGGCGGGTGCGAGGATGTTCTGGTCGTTCTCAACAGCGAGGACGCGGAGATGGCACGGCTGGCCTCGGCCGCCGGGGCACGAGTTGTCCGGGGAGCCGGCGAGGGTAGCGAGCAGATCGACTCGCTGCGGGCGGGCCTGGAAGAGCTCGCGCCGCGGGTCGAGGCGGTCGTGGTACTACCGGTGGACCATCCGCTGGTGACGGGCGAAACCGTGAAGGCGCTCGTACGCGCATATCGTGAGAGCTGGGCGCCGGTCGTGCGGGTGGCTTATGCGGGCAAGCGGGGCCATCCCGTTCTCTTCGACCGGATTTGCTTTCCCGGTCTGCTGGAGGGGGGATCGACGGAAGGGGCTCGGGCGGTGATCCACCGCTATCGAGACCGCTCGCGTGATGTGGAGGTGGCCGACCCGGGAGTGCTCGCGGATATCGACACGCCCGCAGATTTCGAGCGCTATCTAGGAGACCGACCGTGAGCGACGAGCGGACGCGAAGCGTCTCGGCGGAAGAGGCGGCGAGACAGGCTCTGGCGGCTCTGGATGGCGGATCTCCCACCGCTATCGTCACCGTCGTGACTGGGCCGTCCGACGGGAGCCCGGGACAACGGTTGATCGTTGACGCCGAGACGGTCCGCGGGTCGTTCGGGATGCCGGAACTGGAAGCTCGTGCGGTGGCGCTGGCCCGGCAGGTCACCGAGAGCGGTGAGTGCCGGCTACACCAGGTCGAGCACGAGGGCGACACGTGGGAACTGTTCATCGAGCCGGTTTCGGCGACACCAGAGCTCGTGATCGTCGGTGCCGGTCATATCGCCCGGCCCTTGTGCCGAATCGCGGTCATCCTCGGTTTCAATGTCGTCGTTCTCGACGATCGGGCGGAATTTGCCAGTGAGAGTTGGTTCCCCGACGCTGCGAGCGTTCGCGTCGTCGATTTCAACGACGCCTTTCGCGGGGTCCCGATCACACCGTTCAGCTACGTCGTGTTGGTGACTCGCGGGCATAAGTACGACTACGATTGTATCCTCCAGCTCCTCAGACTGGATGTCCGGCCGGCCTATCTCGGCATGATCGGAAGCCGCCGTCGTGTGCGCGCCACCTTCGAGGCTCTGGTCCGAGATGGCGTCGCGACCGACCGACTGGCAGACGTGCGGGCGCCCATCGGCCTCGACATCGGGGCCGAGACCCCGGAGGAAATAGCCCTCGCCATCGCCGCCGAGATCGTGGCGGTCCGCCGAGGCGGGAGCGGCAACGCTCTTACCGTCGAAGAGCGAGTACTGGCGCGAATCGATAAGAAGGTCCGACCGCAACGGGGAAGGGAGTAGTCACGTGGACGATCGTGACATCTATGCCGCGATGATCGAAGCCGCGCAGGGGGGCGGACGCAAAGCGCTCGCGACTGTGGTTCGCGTGAAAGGGTCGACCCCCCGGCACGTGGGCAGCAAGATGCTCATCGGCGACGACGGAGGCCTTGTCGGTACCATAGGCGGGGGGTGTGGCGAGGCGGAGGTCCTCCTGGCGGCCAAGGAGGTGTTGGAGAGCGGGATCCCACGACTGGTGCGGGTCGAGTTGACCGACGATTATCTGTCGTGGAGCCCGGCCGTCTGCGGCGGCGTCATGGAGGTTTTCGTCGAACCGCTGACGCGGAGCTAGACCGGGGCCACCTCGTCGATCGCGGCCACTACGGGTTCATCCAGATCGATGTCGGCTGCCGCCACGTTTTGTTCGACGTGCTCGAGCTTGCTGGCACCGACAATCACCGATGACACCTCCGGCCGCCGCAGGCACCAGGCAAGCGACATCTCGGGCAAGGTCAGGCCGGCGCGGGTTGCGATCTCCTCCAGCTTGGCCACAGTCGCCAGACCTTCTTCCGAGAACCACGGGCCCATGAAGGCCCGGCCGCGCTCGTCCGCCGCCCGCGAATCCGGTGGCACCTCGTCGACGGAAGTGTACTTGCCGGTCAGCAGCCCCCGCGCCAGCGGCGAGTAGGCCAGTATCCCCATACCTTCCTCGGAGCAGACCTGCATGACCCCGTCGCTCTCGATGTCACGCCTCAGGATGTGATATTGCGGCTGGTTGGAGATGAGACGCCGCAAGCTCAACTGTCGCGTCAGGGAGAATGCGTCCCGGATGTTCTCCACCGACCATACGCTGACGCCTCCGTAAAGCACTTTGCCTTGGGTGATGAGATCGTCGATCACCCGCAGCGTTTCATCCAGGGGTGTGTCGGTATCGTAGCGGTGGCACTGGAACAATTCGATGTAGTCGGTTCGCAAGCGCTGCAGGCTCTGGTGGACCTGCTCGAAGATGTGCTTGCGAGATAGACCGCGGTCGTTTGGCCCGGGTCCGACTGGGAAATAGGCCTTCGTGGCCAGTACGTACTCGTGACGCGGCAGCGGAGCGAGCGCCGCGCCGAGAATCGTCTCGGCGCGACCCTCGGCGTACATATTGGCTGTATCGAATAGGTTGACGCCCATCTCGAAAGCGCGCCGCACGCACTTCGAGGCCACGTCCTTGTCGGTCTTGTGACCGAAGGTCAACCAGCTACCGAGTGAAACGACGCTGACTTTGAGGCCAGATCGACCCAGATTACGGTATCTCATCGCGTCTCGCTTTTCTCCTTACCGCACTGTCATGCATCGGAAGAGCATAGCCCCGTAGTCGTTCGCTCGCCAGAACGAACGATGCTGATCGGTCGGTATCGAATCGATCCTTGCCAACCGGGAAGAATCGGAAACCCCTGCGGACAGCGCCTCGTATACTGAGATAGGCAGTCCAGTTACATCCTTCATGCCGGGGAGAGATTCCACATGAGTGACTTGCGTTTCGCCGTCCGGTCACTACGAAAGTCCCGCGGCTACACGGTGGTCAGCGTCCTGTCCCTGGCAGTGGGTATTGGTGTGAATGCGATGCTGTTCACAGCAATCTATGCCGTCTGGGTCGCCCCGGTTCCCGGCGTGACGGAGCAGGATCGGATCGTGGATCCGGTCACCGTCGACGGCGGCATGGACCGCTGGGGGTGGGCTTACCCCGACTTCGCCGCGGTTCGTGAATCGAACACCCCCTTCGAGTCCCTCGCCGCTTGGAGCGAGGGAGACATCACCATCGGAGCCGAGGATGGGGCGGAGCGGGTGCACGCGGCCTACGCTTCGAGTGACTATTTCCAGGTCATGGGCGCTCAACCCATCCGCGGCCGGGCCTTCCTTCCCTCCGAGGACTTGGGACCGGGCCAACATCCGGTGGCAGTAGTGAGCCACGACCTCTGGCTGAACCGCTTCGGTGGCCGGCCCGACATCCTCGGCCGTTCCGTCACGCTCAACCGCATCCCTTACACCGTGGTAGGCGTTGCGCCCGAGGGCTTCCGCGGCGCCCGGGTCACGCTGAGCAGCATCGACCTCTGGGTTCCCTTGGTCCAGCACCCGCGCATGCAAGGGGAAGAATCCTTCGTCAGGGATCGAGAGCGCTTTTCCGTGCAGGTCTTGGGACGGCTCCGGCCCGGAGCTACCCTGTCCCAAGCCCAGGCCGCCCTTCAGACGGTTTTCGGTCGCCTGGCCGCCGATTTCCCCGAGACCAACCGCAACCGGACGGTCCGGGCCGCGGCTTTCGGGCGCTTCCCGGCCCAGAACCGAATCTTGGACTTGATCGCGGTGGCCGGGCTGTGGGGAATGTTGCTCGTGCTGCTCCTGATCATCTGCGGAAACCTGGCGGGGATGGCCTTGGCCAGGTCGGCCTCGAAGGAGCAGGAGATCGGCGTGAGACTGGCTCTGGGATCGAGCCGTATCCGCCTGGTACGCCTCCTGATGGCGGAGGCTTTTCTCCTGGCCCTGGCTGGGGGAACTCTGGGAACGGCCCTTGCGCAGCTTGGAATGGCGGTCCTCTCACCGGTTGATCTAGGGATCACAGCCGCCGGCGTGACGTTCCAACCCAGCGTTTGGGCCATAGCCGTGTCCTTCGCCCTCGCCTTCGTTGCGGCGCTCGTCTTCGGCTTCTTGCCTGCGCTTCGCTTCAGCCGACCCGAGCTCGTCTCCACCCTCAAGGACGATACCGGAGGCGGTGGACGGCGAGTGGGGCGGATCCAACGCTTCGCCGCTTCGGCCCAGACCGGCCTAGCCTTCTCGCTCCTCGTCGTCGGGGCTCTCTTCCTACGCTCCCTCGAGCGCACGGGCGAAAGCACCCTGGGATTCCAGCCTCAGGGGATGATCGTGACGGATTTCCACACGGGAGGGCTTTCCTCCCCGCGACTGGACCTCTCCGAGGAGGGGTATCCGACGCTGGAGGAGGGTGGGGGAGCCCTTGTCGACCGCCTGGAGGAAAGCTTGGCGGCGTTGCCGGGAGTGACCGCCGTAGCGGTGGGGGACGGTATCCCCCTGGACCGTATCGGAAACTTTGGGAGGGCAGCCAGGGTGGACCGGCCGGACGGAGCCGAAAACAGAGTGGTGGCGGAGTTCACCAGGGTCAGCGGTGGGTTTTTCGCGGCCATCGGCACTCCCATCCTTCAGGGCCGGTATTTCCTGCCTAGCGACGACGTGGCCTCGGAGCCCGTGGCGATCATCACCCGCACTCTGGCAGAGCGACTATGGCCCGGAGAGTCGTGGCTGGGCCGACGCTTTCTCTGGCCGGCAGGCTCGGATAGCGCCGTACCTCGAACCGTCGTCGGCGTGGTGGGCCCGGTGGCATCCAGCCGCGCTTCGGGGGACTGGCCGCATGTCTTCCTCCCTCTTCGCCAGGACTATTCGTCTCGGCTCATGATCGTGCTCCGCACGACCGCCGACGCGTCGGCGTTGGCAGGTCCGGTTCGTAATGCGTTTCGGACCGTGGATCCGGGTCTTCCAACGCCCCGTCTGCTCACCGGGGAGTCGGTGGTCGTCCGGGCCACGCAGGATCAGCGCGCCACCGGCAACCTCGGCGGCGGTCTGGGACTCGTGGTCCTCGTCCTTTCCGCCATCGGCGTATATGGGGTCGTAGCCCTGGCCGTGACCAACCGGACCCGGGAGATAGGTCTTCGCATGGCCATCGGAGCCACCCGAGGTTCGATCATCCGGCTCGTGATCGGGGATGCGATCCGCCTCTCATGGCCCGCGATGGTCGTCGGTGGACTTCTGGCAGCCGGGACAGCGGCTGCCATGCGCTCGATGCTCCTGGGGATGAGCCCCCTGGATCCCGTATCTTTTCTCGCGGCGGGATCGCTGTTGTCGGCGGTGGTGCTCCTGGCCGGCCTGGCTCCAGCGCTGAGGGCCTCGGGCATCCAGCCGGTCCGAGCTTTGAGACCCCAGTGAGGTACGGGTTTCGCCGGCCAACTCGCTGACCAGGCGATCGTGCTGCTACGGAACCCCCGCATCGCCCCCAGTGACGGCGAGGCCCAAGCGACTACCCTGTGTGGGTCTTGAACCGGAGTGAGTGGGCCGTGGCTTGTCCGGTGCTCGACATTGGCCGGGTGACCTGGGCGCTAGATTTGCAGGCTCATCTGCGAAGCGCCGGATCGCGCGCCGGAACGCCGGATTGCCGCCCTCGATACGGCTGAGAGCTTTCGCCCGCTCAGCGGCAAAAGGATCGGCTTCTTCGTGACTCGTCCGTTGTCGTTTTGATCGTGGCCCGGCGCGTCGATCCGCAGGATGTCCCCCGACTGCGTGACGACCGCCACCGACTCGCCGGGAAGGAGATCGACGAGGCCCACGACGTCGCCGGCCTCGAGGCGACCGGGAAGCAGACGAACGCCCTTTCCTCCCCGCGATTGGACACGGAGCGAATCGAGGGACAGCGTCTTCGCGTACCCTTCTGAGGTAATCCCCAACAATCGCGCGTCACGACGTGGGACGGCGAAGGCCACGACGTTGTCCCCCTTGGCAAGCGCGATCCCTTTGACCCCCGTCGCGGATCTCCCCATCGCCCTGACCGTTGATTCATCGAAGCGAATGATTTGGCCCTTCGCCGTTGCCAGCACGAACTGCTCGTTTCCGTGGGTGATATGGACGTCGATGATCTCATCGCCTTCCTCCACTCCGGCGGCGATGATCCCACCGCTCCTGATGTTACGGTACTCCGAGAGCGCCGTCCGCTTCACTCGCCCTTGGCGCGTGGCGATCGCGACGAACCGGTCCTCGGCGAAAGCGCGCACAGGGTAGACAGCGGCGACGTCGCCGCCCACGTCGACGGCATCGCTCAGACGGCGCGCGCGAGACGAGAGGGTCCCCTGCGGTATGTCTCCGATTCGTGATGTATGAACCTGGCCGTCACGCGTGAAGGCTAGAAGCTGTTCCTCCGACTTGCACAGCCAGAGACGAGTCACCACATCAGTGCGTTCGGCCTCGAGGTTCTCGGCAGCGGCGAGGCCGCCGTCGTTGTTGGCACTGCGAGCGGGCAGCGTCTTCAGGTAGCCGTGATGCGTCAGAAAGACATGCAGTTCCTGTTCGGCTTCGCCACTCGGCAGCGGGAACCGTTCTTGGTCCGTGAGAATCTCGGTGCGGCGCGCGTCGCCGTAGCGCTCGGCAATGGTGGTCAGCTCGCGACGAATCAGATCGCGCCGACGTTTCTCGTCGGCGAGCAAAGCCTTTAGCGTCTTGATTCGCTTGGTCACCTGGTCGAGTTCCTCGCGCAGTTTACGGCTCTCGAGATTGGTCAGCTGGCTCAAGCGCATAGCCAGGATGGCGGCCGCTTGCTTGGCTGTGATCTTCAGCGTCGATCGGAGATTGTTGGCGGCCGTTTCGGGCGTTCGGCTCGACCGAATGATCTGGACGACTTCATCGATTCGGTCGAGGGCGACCAGCAGGCCCTCGAGGATGTGTGCGCGCTCTTCGGCTCGCGTCAGGTTGAAGCGGGCGCGGCGCACCACGACCCGGAGGCGATGCTCGATCCAGATTTCCAGCGCTTCTTTCAGGTTCAGCTGACGCGGAACGCCGTCGACCAAAGCGAGAGCTATGACTCCGAAGGTGTACTGGAGTTGCGTCTTGGTGAACAGCTTGTCCAGGATCCTGCGTGGGTTCGCATCCCGCTTCAGCTCCAGTACGATACGGACCCCGTCACGGTCGCTCTCATCCCGCAGATCGGTGACTCCTTCGAGGCGGCCTTTGCGGACGAGCTGCACGATGCTCTCGATGATCCGCTGCTTGCTCACCTGGTAGGGGATCTCCGTGACGACGAGGGACGGCTTTCCGTACGCACCGTGTTCCACGTGGGCTCTCGCCCGCATCACGATACGGCCACGTCCAGTCCGGTAGGCGCTCTCGATGCCCTCGCGTCCCCAGATGTAGGCACCGGTGGGAAAATCGGGGCCGGAGACCAACTCGAGCAACTTGTTGACCGACGTGTTCGGCCGGCCGAGCAACTGTGAGGCGGCCGCGGCGATCTCCCGCAGATTGTGCGGCGGTATTTTCGTGGCCATGCCAACGGCGATGCCGTCGCTGCCACTCACCAAAAGCTGCGGGAATGCTGCCGGCAAGACCTCGGGCTCCTTCAGACGCCCGTCGAAGTTCGGTCGGTAGTCCACCGTGTCCTTCTCGAGATCGCGCAGCATGTCGGTAGCGATCGGAGCGAGCCGCGCCTCGGTGTAACGGTAGGCGGCGGCCGAGTCGCCGTCGATCGAGCCGAAGTTGCCCTGCCCGTCGACCAGGGGATAACGCATTGAGAAGGGCTGGGCCATCCTCACCAGCGTGTCGTAGACAGTCGTGTCACCGTGGGGGTGATACTTCCCGAGCACATCGCCGACGACGGCGGCGCTCTTCTTATGAGCTCTTTCGGGTGTGAGCCCCAGTTCGTGCATGGCGTAGAGGATGCGGCGCTGCACGGGCTTCAGACCGTCGCGGGAGTCGGGGAGCGCGCGTTGGACGATGACGCTCATCGAGTAATCGATGAATGACTCGCGCAGTTCCTCTTCCAGAAAGCGTTGAACGATGCGTTCGCGACGCGGGTTCTCGACCTTGACCACGACCCCTCTCCTCTTCCCCCCAAAGTGTGGGCGAATGCGAAGATATACCGAAGACAAGGCCCAACTTAAGCGCGAGATCTGGTTCGCTCAAGCATCGACCGGAGTTTCCGTCTCGGAAGGGCGAGCGCGGAAGGACTGTACACGTCGCCGCCGAGGGTTCATCATTCACAGCAATCGACTACAGCGTCGGCTGACAGAATCGCGAAAGGTGAATAGCGTGCTCGATTTAGATCTTTCTGGCACAGGAGACGAGGGCGTCTTAGAGCTCTCGTGGGAGTTGTTCGGCGAGTTGTGTCGGGTGCTCGCCATCCGCGTCGTGCGCGAGTACGATCCCGAAGTCATCGTCGGCATAGCGACGGCCGGTGTAATACCGGGCGCGGTCATCTCCGCGATGCTCCAGAGGGAGTTCTACACCATCAAGATAACACGTCGCGAGAGCGACGATGGGGTGCGCCAACGGCCCGAGGTGCTTTCGGCGGCTCCACCGGAGCTGGCGGGCCGTCGTGTCCTGTTGGTTGACGAAGTGTGCGATAGCGGTGAAACGATGCGGCTCGCTCTGGCGGCAGTCCGAGATGTCGGACCAAGCGAGGTTCGCACGGCGACTTCGCTGGTCCACCAAGGGGGGTACCAGCCGGACTACTTCGCGCTGTCTACCGCTGGAATCGTGGTCTTTCCGTGGGACCGTGAGGTCGTGGAGTCGGGCCGGCTGGTGAACAATCCGGGCTATGAGGACGATCTGAAGGAGTAGCGGCGGACGTCTGGGAAAAAAAGTGCCGCCCCCCGGGGGCCGGCACTTCGAGAGTGGCGAACGCCGATGTCACCCTTCCTGCATGCTGTTCAAGAACTCCTCGTTGTCTTTCGTGCGTTTCATGCGACTGATGAGGAACTCGATCGATTCGGCGGGCGGCATATCGGCGAGGAAGTTGCGGATCAAGTACATGCGGTTCAGTTCCTTTTCCGGCAACAATAGCTCCTCGCGCCGCGTACCCGACCGGTTGATGTCGATAGCCGGGAAGATTCGCTTGTCGGCGATGTGGCGATCGAGGACAATCTCCATATTGCCGGTACCCTTGAATTCCTCGAAGATGACCTCGTCCATGCGCGAGCCGGTCTCGATCAGTGCGGTGGCGATGATCGTCAGGCTGCCGCCTTCCTCCAGATTGCGAGCCGATCCGAAGAACCGCTTCGGCTTGTGCAGTGCGTTGGCGTCGACACCGCCCGATAGAATCTTGCCCGAGTGTGGTACCACCACGTTGTAAGCACGAGCCAAGCGGGTGATGGAGTCGAGGAGAATGACGACGTCTTTCTTGTGCTCGACGAGCCGTTTGGCCTTCTCGATCACCATCTCGGCTACCTGCGTGTGACGATCGGCGGGCTCGTCGAACGTCGATGCGATCACCTCTGCGTTGACGTGCTCCTCCATGTCGGTGACTTCTTCCGGGCGCTCGTCGATGAGCAGGACAATG